>JAOZKZ010000135.1 GCA_029935075.1 Campylobacterales bacterium | reverse complement strand
TACCTGCTGAGTCATAGCCACGATATTCTAACTCTCTAAGTCCATCAACTAGTATCTCTTTAATTTCTGATTTACCAATATAACCAACGATTCCACACATATTTACCCTTTAGTTGTTAATTTTTTTATGACCTCTTCTTGATTATTGCAAAATTTACCATTTTTTTCAATTAAGAATAGATTTCTAGCCCTATTTTTAATAGTTTGTATCTTTGCACTCGCGATGTCTATCCCTATATCGTCAAATGTTGACATTATATTAGCTAAAAGTGCAGAATTATCTTTTGTTAATACACTCATCCTTGCATAGGTGTTGGAGTGGTTGCACTTAATGTTGATTTCACTTTTCAACATTTCAGAAGAGGGAAGTTTTATTTTTTTCTCCATATCAAATGAGTTATTTATAATTTTTTCTATAAATAGTAAATCATCTCTCTCAACAGATTCTAAAAATTCAACTCTAAAATATTTGACACCATTAAATATTTTAAAGATATCCATAGATTGTACACTTAAATTTGTAAGTTTAGCAAGTAAAAAACCAAGATTTAAATCCTCTTTTCTTATGAGTTCTATTACTAGTGGTCCATCAGTAGATATAGTGTAATCAAAAGGCTTGTTTAGGGAATGAACCCAAGCGGAAATTTTGATAATCTCTTGGGGAGTATATTTGAAATAGAGTAGGTTTGACTCAATAGAGAGTATTTTCTTCTGTAAAACTCTATTTGTTTCAGAAAATTGTTTAGACTTTTTTAAAAGTTTCTCTTTTTTTGTTCTTTTTTGTGCTTCAGTAATTCTCTTTTTATTGTTAAAAGCATCATTTGCGATAATAAATAGTTCATTTAAAAGTCTTGCATTAAAACTAGAGTAGGCACCTTTTGCAACAGATTCTATATCAGCATAAGTGAGAACAAAAAGAAGCTCTAAAATCTTTTTATCTTCCAATTTTGAGATAAATGAAAAAATCACTTTTTCACTATATATATCTTCTCGACTAGCGATATTGCTCATCAGCGTATGATAGAGTACAAGGGTATGGGCATAACTGACATGTTTGGGTGAAAAGCCTAACGATTTGACAAATGTCTTTACCAAAACTGCACCTAGTTGACTATGCTCTTTTTTACGCCCTTTGCCAGAGTCGTGTAAAAATGCCACCACTCTTAAAAGTGCTCTCTCATCATCATCAAAAGATTTAAAAAGTTTTTCTACATTGTTATCATTGATATCTTCTAACGCTAAAAGTGTTCTAATAGAGTGTATATCTACGGGATATTTATGGTAGCCATCAAATTGTGGAAGATGTGCAACTTTGTTCATGATAGGAAAAACCGTACCTAGCTTTTTTGATTTATACAAAGCTATTAAAAAACTGTATAGATAGGTTTTATAAAAAAGTGTTTTTATCTTTTTATTTGTGATTGCCCGCTTTTCTGCCTTTCCCATAGCATGTATATAGGTTGTTTCAAAAAAATATGAAGCATCTGGCAGTTCTAAAAATCCATCTATAAAGTACTCTAATTTTTCTCTTTGTGTGTTAAGTGGAGTGCATACCAATCCATCATGGATATAACTATTTTTGCTCACTCGTGATTTTCTTATTTTTGAGAAGTTCTTTTTTTCGTATAATATGGAACGGGTTACCTTTTTAATTAGATATTCACAGATAGTTTCAATTTTTAGCATAGATTCAAAAGTTTTTTCCATCAACCTTCTTTGTGTCAATCTAAGTTTTGTTGCAACATCAGGTACGAAATGAAAAATCAGTTTATCTTGTTTTTTGTTGGCACTTAAATGTAAAGCAACACGAACACGATATAAAAACTCAATAGAGTGCATCAATCCAGCATAATCATGCTCAGATATAATATTTGGTGTTAAATCTTTAACTTTTTGAATATTATAAAGTATATTTGAAATCCAATAGAGCGTATTTAAGTCTCTGAGCCCTCCAGCAGACTCTTTGATGTTTGGTTGCATATTAAAAGGGTGTTTTTTTAATCTTCCCTTTCGCTCCTCAATTTTTTCAAGAATAAATTTTTTAGGTGCATCTTTTCTAATTTTTGCAAGTTCAAGCTCAGTGTACATCCATAAATATTTCGAACCACAAAGATATCGTGACTCGATAAGTGCTGTTTTGATGGTTTGATCACTAAGACTTGCATGGTATAAATCTTCCAATTTATGCACTCTATGCCCAAGTTTCAAACCACTATCCCACGCAATTTGCAGTATTGTCTCTATAATAGGTTGTAAATTGTACCCCTCTACCTCATAATAGACAATCATAAGGTCAATATCAGAATAAACAGAGAGTTGTTCTCTCGCATAGGAACCTAGAGATACGATGGTTATGGGAAGTGTATTTACTAAAGGTTGATATTCGCCAAAGTGTTTTCTAAGTGCATATTTAAAGATTATTTTAATATATGCATCTATTGACCTTGTATGCTTAACAAGAAAACTTTTGCCTTGATTCTTTTCAAAGATACTATTTAGGGAGTTTGTATAGGTTTTTATCTCATCTTTTATTGCCTTTGAAACTTCAAAATCACTACTATTCTTAGAAATCAACTCTTCTATCTTTAAATTAAGGTTCAAATAATTTCCTTTACTAGCATTAAAATTAAATTATATCGATTTATTGATTAAATTTTTTTAATGCATCATTATCACAATACTATTATAATCTTCACAATTTAAATAAAGGAGTGACTTATGATAAAAGTCAATAAGATATTTTCAGCAATGCTTGCTTGTGCTATAGCAACTTCTGCTTACGCTGTAAAAATAGAGGTTATGCCAACCGTAGGTAAAGCTTTCAAGGCTAGTGATGACAGACTGCAAGATGATGAAATCCTATATGGTGTAAGAGGTACTGTATATTTAAATGATGAAGTTGCAGTTCAAGCTGCACTAGAAACTTCCAATGATAATGCAGTAGGTACAGCGGCACAGAGAGCGGCTGGTGCAAAAACAGATATCGAGAGAGTCTCTGCAAATATCATTTATGAAAAAAATACAGGTAAGCGTATTCGTCCTTATGCGATAATAGGTGTTGGTAATGAATCAACACATGGTCTTATCGCACCATCGGGAAATGATGGTTCACAAGGATTTGTTCATGCAGGTGCTGGTTTAAAATTTGGAATCACAAAGCGTATTGATCTTGTTACAGAAGCAAGATGGCTTAGAAAACTTAGTAATGATGATAATGATATCGTAGCCACAATAGGTTTGGGTATTAACACTGGTAGTTCTGCAAGAGCAGTTGCACCAGTTCCTTCAGTTACCGCTACAAGTGATGTTCAAAATGCAATAAACTTAGCAGAATTTAGAAAAATATCTGAGAAAAAACGGGTACCAACTCAAGTTGTAGAAAGTGTTATTGCTACAGTTGAGCCTGTAGTTATTGAAGAAGGTATACCAGCAAATGCGATTATACTTGACGAAGATGCAACCCAAGAGGCTACTCTTATAGAAGATGCAGTTGAGCCAATAGCTAGTGATAGTGGATATTATGTTCAGATGGCTGCACTTTTTGAAGGTCGGGGAGAAGCTTTAACAGATAGACTAGCTAGCAAAGATTATCCTTATGTTTTACACAATGTTGAAAAAAGAGGAAGAGAAGCAACATTAGTGCTTGTTGGTCCTTATGAGAGTCGTGTAGAGGCAGGTGTTGCTATTAATTATCTAAAAAGATTAAAATCAGACGCTTTTATCTATCACATGAACTAAAACTTAATAAGTCAAAGAGTTAAAATCTCTTTGACTTACCTCTTTTCTAAATCTCACTAATACTCCAATTAATTAAAGAACTTTTTTAATAAGTCGATATGCCTCATAAGAAATAAATTATTTGAGGTTATTATGAAAAAATTTGCACTATATACATTTTTATCACTATCAGCTGCTCTTGTAGCAGATGGTGGGATTAAGTATGAGATTGAGCCTACTATCGGTTACAATAGTTTTGATAGCAGTTCAAAAATGGAGAGTACTTTTATGTATGGAATTAGAGGGACTTTGCATGCAAATGATTATTATTCATATAGATTAAGTTATCAAAGATCTGATGATGTACACTATAGTAGTTCAGCACAAATCACTGAAAAAACTACGGATGTTCAACGCATATCGGGACAAGTTCTTATGAATGGTAAAGAAGAATATAATGTTATACCTTATATTTTATTGGGTCTAGGCTTTGAATCACTTAGCGATGAAACAACTCATGATGTAAGCCAAGGTTATGTTGAGGGTGGTCTTGGATTTAAATATAACATGTATAACAATCTTTATGTAAATATTGAAGGACAAGTACTTAAAAAATTTGATACAGATGATGTTGATTATGGTGTTAACTTTGGCTTTGGATATATGTTAGGTTATACTCCTAAACCACAAGTGTATAAGCCAAGTGAATTAGACGAAAGACCCATTGCTGATAATAGACTTCCGATAAAACAAAATCTAACAAAAAAAAAAGTTATTGAACCAATAAAACAAAAAGAAGTAGCTAAAAAATATACTTTTAATGAAGAGCAGCAAATACCGTATATACCTGAATTAAATAATAGTCCAGTTATCTCTAGTATCATTGCACCAAATGCGATAGTTTTAAAAGAATATCAACAACCATTGAGTAGTAAGCTTTATTATGTTCAAATGGCTGCATGGTTTAAATCTAGTGATGAAAAACTTCTTAATCGTCTTGAAAATAGAGGATTTGCATATGATATCGAAAATGCAGTTCGTAAAGGTCAAGAGGTTCAGCTTGTAAAAGTTGGACCATATGAGCAATACTCTGATGCAAAATTGGCACTTCAAGATTTAAAAACAATTAAAAAAGATGCATATATCACAAAACTAAAATAGCTTTGCTATAATAGTTTTATGAATAAAATAATCCAAAAAATAAAAAACCAAGAGCGAATAAATTTTGATGAAGCACTCAAGCTTTATGATTTAGATTTATTTACCCTTGGACAATTAGCCAACGAAATAAGAGAGCGAAAGTGGGGCAAAAAGTCCTACTTTAATATCAACCGCCACATAAACCCTACCAATGTATGTAAAGATATCTGCAAATTCTGTGCCTTTTCAGCAAGTCGTAAAAATCCAAACCAATATACAATGACCCATGATGCGATACTTGATATTGTGGAAGAGTCACAAAGTCGTGGTGTTAAAGAAGTGCATATCGTCTCAGCTCATAACCCTGAAACTGGACTTGGTTGGTATCTTGATATATTTTCAAAGATAAAAGAGAAATTTCCACATCTTCATGTTAAAGCACTAACCGCTGCCGAAATCAATTTTTTAGCAACTGAGTACAACCACAGCTATGAAGAGATAATTGATATGATGATTGAATCAGGTGTAGATTCCATGCCAGGAGGTGGTGCTGAAATTTTTGATGAAGAGGTCAGAGATAAGATTTGCAAAGGAAAAGTTACCTCAGATGAGTGGTTTGAGATTCACAGACTTTGGCATGAGAGAGGAAGACACTCAAATGCTACGATGCTTTTTGGACATATTGAGGAGCAACGACACAGAATTGACCACATGATACGACTTAGAGATTTACAAGATGAAACGGGTGGATTTAATACTTTTATACCACTTGTCTACCAAAGAGATAATAACTTTTTAAATGTCAAAGATTTTCTAAGTTCACAGGAAATTCTAAAGACTATGGCAATTAGCCGCATTGTGCTTGATAATATCCCACATTTAAAAGCATATTGGGTTACTTCAACGATAAACCTAGCGCTTATCAGCCAAGAGTTTGGAGCAGATGACCTTGATGGTACGATTGAGCGAGAGTCAATAAACTCTGCAGCAGGTGCAAAAAGTGCACATGGCATGAATCTTAATGATTTTGTCTCAATTATTAAAAATAGTGGATTTGATCCGATAGAGAGAGATAGTTTAT
>JAOZKZ010000026.1:6838-18078 GCA_029935075.1 Campylobacterales bacterium | reverse complement strand
GTAGCTAATGATACATGGGTAGATAATGCGTGGATTCTACCTACATACGATGCAAATACACAAGTAGCTACAGAAGTACAAGTAGTAGGAGATAGTAGCACTATAACTAGTTTATCCTACGATGTAGAAGATAAGGTAACTCTCGCAGTTACGCATATCGACTTAGATGCTAGCTCTTGGATATACACTACTAACAGTTACTATGGTAATAATGTAGACGACGATACTCATACAGAGTCTATAGAAGGCTTTTACAATGTGTTCGTTAAACGAAGTCCTACACAATACCAAGTACTTGTTAACAAAGATGGTGCGTATCAGCGTATCAGAAACCTACAAATTAATGGTTTTCCTACTAAATATGTAGATGGTAAGTCTTACATAGATACTACGAAAACAGAGTTAATTGAGCAAATAGCAGGATTAGGTACTAGAGTTGGTGCAAGTACTACTTACGCAAACTTACCTACTGTAGATAGAATGGGTAGTGCAGTTAAACTTGGAGATGTAGCTACATTAACTACAGCAGATGGTGCACATCCTTCAGGTTTATATGAATATGATGGTGTAGACTATATTCTTATATTTGACTATGATAAAATTGATGTAGCAGGTATCATTGCTAGTGTTAAAGCAGAAGACGGAGATACCACTTCTACAGATAAGTTCGTAACACCTGCTCAAGTAGAGGCTATTAGAAACACATTGGCTACTCAAGTACAAGCTAATAAGGTAATAGCAAGTGATGCATTAGCCGCTAGTGTAGTAGCTGAGATAGCTAGAGCAGACTCAGCCTATCATACTAAGAATGGTTTAGCAACTGAAAAGATATTAGCATTAGCAGGTGATGCAGGTACTGACGAAGTAGTAACAGCTAAACAGTTAGCCGCTACATTTACAGTAGTAGAAGTACAGGCTAAGTACGATGCACTTTAAGGGGTAGCATATGAATTGGATAAGAGATTGGGTTGCTGATGAGATAGTATTACCTTTTATTCAGCAAGTGAAAAATAGGCTTTTAAACATAAAAGTAACACTAACCCCTACTACGGGGAGAATAACCTTTAATAATTCAGAGGGGGTTAATACAGAAGTTACTAGACCACTTATGGTGGATGGCGTTACCATACTAAGTCCAAAGGATGCTAGGTTGCAGTTATACAGCAGTAACATAGGGTACTTAGTAATAGAGCTACCACCTGAATTTGCAACATACACAATGATGTCTTTACAGTTACACGCATTTATCTACAGGAAGAACAGTTCATTTAAAGCCCTGTACTCAGGTTATACATACCAAGTAGCAGGAGGTAATGCTAGATGGGTAAATGTAGGTAGTAGAGATATTGCTAAGGCAAAAGCTGAATTTGAAACTGTACGGTTTGCCCGTAAGACAAGAGCAGGTGGAGACCCAACAGATGATACACATAAGACTAAGTTTATGCTTATCATAGGGGATGTTGACACTAACTGGGTATATGGTAAGTTAGCACTAGTAAACTGTATGTTCTCACACCAAGGGCACGAAGTTAACAAGTGGGATACGGGTTGGAATATGAGTATAGTAGCTGATGAAGATATTGACTGGGATGATGTAGTAGTTGACTTTCAAAAGGATTTAAATTGAATGAGATAGTAATACCTACACTAGAGGAGATGGCATTAGAACAAGCAGAAGATGCTAAAGCTAGAGTATCTAAGACTAAAAAATTACAGTTAGAAGCTATCATAGTAAGTCAACACGGTGTAGACTATGACGGTAATATGTTAGCCCAATCCAATATGGGCGATGCAGGTACTATTGCTAATTGGCTGTTTAACAAGACACTAGCAGACAGTATGGCACAAGCGGCATCTGCACCTGATGCTACTAACGAGCTTAAGTTCATTGCAGGACTTATAGGTCAGGTATACCAAGGTGTATATATAGATACGAAGATAGGTTGGAAAGGTGCTGACAATATTATGCACCAAGTACAAGGCGAGAGTGTATTAGAAGCGTTGCATAAGACTATGCTAACTAAAGGTCAAATTATAGGAGATAACAATGAATAAGAAGAATGTAAAGATAGTAGTAGACTTTGGCTTACTAGATAAAGGTGCTGAAGAGAAAAACCCGTTTGTATTACTTACAGGTATTGAGGTAGATAGTAACGGAGAAGCAGTTGACCGCAACCTAGGTGCTAAGATGATGTCTAATGCAGCAGTACAGAATGGTGCTACTCGTATTATGGAGTCAGATTGTGTAGATATGAATAACGCATTATCATCATATAATGATAAGTTTGTAGTGTTCAACGGTGGGGATGTATACCAACCATACGATGGAGACTGGGCAAGAACAGCAGTTGCAGATTATAGCCCTGAAGACAGAGAGCGTTCTTTAGCATACATTACTCATAGAGAGAACAGATATGACTTCTTAGTAGCCCAAGGTGTATTTACAGAAACAACAGAGAAAGGCTTTATTGCATCATTTATGGATGATGTCAGAGAGTTCATAGGTTTGGATAAGTAATGAGTGTAGCTGAGTTAGTAGAGCAGGGTACTTATAGATTTAAAGTACTCAACCTGCCACTCAACAAAACGGATAACTTAAAGGGTATACTCTACCCTTTTAGGGTAACTAGAGTAGGCAGTATATACAAGGTGGTACACCCTGAATATGAACATCAGTATATTGCAGGAAGTACATTAAATTTAGAGTATTACAGTAGACACTCTAAGAGAATGATAGATACACTAGATGTGATGTATCGTGCAGGATTATTAAAAGTAAGGGAAAATGAATGAAAAATGCGTACCCATTAAGAGTGGCGTTCTATAGGGCGGAGTTTGGAGAATTAGACGATAAGATTATCGACAAGGGTAGCGGAGGACTAGGATACTCTCATTGTGAGGTAGTTATTGACGCTAAAACTATGATTGGTGCTCACTACTTAGCAGGTGGTGTTAATACCTTCCACTATAACGATATCTATTCGTCTAAGTACTGGGATATCTATGAGATAGATGTTAACGCAATACGCGGTCAGTTATACGCAAAGCAATGTATAGGTGTCGGATATGATGCTGTAGGTGTTATACTTGACTTTATTAAGTTACCTTTCTATGTAAACCACGACAAGACTTGGTGCAGTAAGTTTACAGCAGTTGTAGTAAACAAGGCATACGACCCTAAAGGATTGGATACACTAATCGATGATGTATCCCTTATGCCTAATGAGTTCCTTACCTTTATAACAGAGGTATTAGATGCTAAGCAGATAAATAGGCTTAACGCCAAAAGAAATAGAACATTCAAAGATAGACCTGCTGAAGTAGATAGGTTCGGAAGGATACAGTAATGCCTAAAGATACAAATGAGAGTAACGAAACTACGCATATGAAGCTAGAGCTTAAGCTATCACAAAATGCAGATGCTATCGGGGTACTTACCAAGACAGTAAACATACTAGCCAAGACTATAGGAGAAGAGAGCAAGGCTAATATGCACATAGTTAATGAGTTGCGTAATACCTCTAAAGAGTGTACGCTTAAGTTTGCACATATGATAGAGAAGATGGACACTAAGAAGGTAAGAATAGACAAACTAGAAGAGATTGTACACGAGTTAGAGACTAATAAGGTAGACAAGGTTGAATTTGGAAAAGTTAACACAAGGCTTTGGACTATTGGTGGTACAGTTATGATGGCAGTAGTAGGTGCATTAAGTTTTATGATTAAACTCTATATAGAGAAAGGAGCAAATTAATGGAAGTCTTAAAAATAAGTGACGATTTAAAGCGAGGAAAGGAAGAGATACTACTAGACCCTAGTAAGAAAGGTCTTAGATGTGGACTAGAGTTTAACCCTTTACTACTAAATGATATCTATGGTAAGTGGGGAGCAACATATATGGTAGCTACTGAGTATATAGACTTTCAGCTTAATAACATAGCAAGTGGGGGACTATCCTCTCAACCTATTTACATAACATACGATTAAAAGGATAATAAATGGCTTTAACAGCAGTAGCACTAAATAATGTATTAGCAGGTAGTACATTAGAGCTAAACGGAACCACTTACACAGAAGCAAATGGTATCATATCATTAGACTTAGCAGAGGGTACATACCAAGCTACAATGAGACATTTAACTAATGTAATCAATGTAACACTTAATGTACCTAAATCAAATGCAGACCAATTACAAACACTTATTAATGCTGGTGGTTTAATGGACACAGCTACTTGTACAGCTAATACAGCAACAGCCGTAGCTAATGCTACAGCAGGAATGGTTACACAGGCTTCTTTAGAAGAGGCTATAAATATAACGTTAGAAACAAGTCAAGGGTATTTAAATCTAAAAGAAATTGAAACAAGTGTAGTTGGTGCAGTTAGTGGAGTAAAATTTAATTTTACAATAGATATGATGATTGAACCTTTAGCTACTAAAATTCGAATTAAAGAGAATGGAGTAGCTGATAGAGTTATTGTATTGGTTAAGACGGACAATTCATCTCAAGTAATATCAATATTAGGTGTGAGTAGTGTAGTTGAAGTTCTTGCAGGAAATAATAGAGTAGTAGATAAGATAGATTTTACTATATATGCAACCGTGCCTGTATTAGTTACCTCAGCCTTTGCAATAGTTGCAAAAGATACTGTAGCAGATACTGTTACCGTTAAGTTACTTAATGGTAAGCAGATAGGTAATAGCTACTCACTTGTTACAAGAACAGACGGAGGCAATTACTATATTTGTAAAAGAGCCGTAGAAGAGTTTTGTGATTCTGACCCTTTCCATGTGGAAAATAATGCCCTGCCTAGTAATGAGTGTATATTTAAGTTATCTACCATGACAGAGATATTTTTTGATGAGGGTGGTAGAATTAAGTTAACAAAAGCTATGTTAGATGACTTGATAGCTGGTTGTCCTGATTGTCCTGAGGTTGATTGCCTCTCGGTAACCTTTATACACTCGGAAGCTCAAGGAAAAGGTTTTCAATCATTGAAGCCTGATACTAGTTACACAATGACCAACATAGATTCTAGTCCTGAGGGTGGAGGTGCTCCTGTAACTACAACAGAAAATGTAGTTAGTAATGCGTTCGGTAATACTATCTTCTCTGCTGCGGTGTTTGCGATAACAGGGTACAATGACGAGTACTACCTTACAGAAACAGGCGATACTCACAAACTATACCATTTTAAATATTTCAGTTAAGGATAAAAATGAAAACAACAATGATATACATACTCTTACTAGCTATCACACTAGTAGGATGCAACGATAAGTCAAAGAGTAACTACCCAACACCTGCACCTAAACAGTCAGAACAAACTGATATGATGTATAGTGGTCAACACAAAGGTTGTGTAGCTTACTATGACGAACTGTTTTGCCCCAAGAAGTACACAGATGGTACACTTAATGCGGGAGAAGTTATCTTTGTAGTAGATGAGAACGGTAGTATGGTTATACTTAGAGAAGATACTAACTCTACTAAGTACAGCAAAATGGTAGGAGATAAGTAATGGAATACCCTGATATGAAACTACTACTTGGTGACTCAGGTATAGACTATATAGCTAAGTTGAGTACTGACGGAAAGTTAGAGCCTATGTTAGCCCCTGTCAAAGCTCAATTATTGAGAAAGATAGGTGCTACATCACATAACAGGCTTACATATAAACAACTAGTTAAGCTACAAAAACTTATGCTTAAACACTTCAACTATGTATCTGACGGGTATCAGTTCGATGAGGACGATATGTGGGATACAACAGCTTGGATAAAGTGGATGTTCGCATATGCACAGAACGATAAGTTCTCTGATGATTGTGACGGATTTGGATATGCTGTACTAGGTGTACTGTACTATGTATTCGGTTATAGTAAAGCAGAGATAAATAGAGTAGCATGTAGAACTGAACCACCATCTTCTGATGGTCATTTCGTAGTATGGGTTGAAGCTTATGATAATAACATCTACCAAATGGAGAACAGAGTTAAACAACCACGCTCTGTTAAATATATGAGAGATAAGGGTTACGAATATTGGCACTACAACTCAATGGTACAAACAAAAGAGTGGTATGGAGCAGAGAAAAAAGCTAGTGAGATTGTTTACAACACACCTAATGACTTAGAGAGTGACAAACCATCATTTAGCCTAAGTAAGGCTTTAAGAGTAGATAAGTCACACTCACTACTTAAAGAATGGGTTACAGTTGCAACAGGTGCTATTACAACAGTATCATCAGTAGTAACACATAGTGGTTCAGATATAGTAAATACCTTACAAGCCAATCAAGCTAACTTAGCCCAATTCCTATCCCCTACTATTTTAGGTATGGTAATGGTAGTGTTAGGTCTTTTAGGTGTAGTACTGAGAACTGTTACATTTAAAGATATTGATATGAAAAGAGGTTACGATGGATAAACTACTATTATGGATTAGAAAACCATTAGGCATAGGACTTATCTCCCTTACATCAGTCGTACTAGTTATGTATGCTAACTACCACCACAAGACAAAGAAGTTAGCAGAGCTAGAGTACAGAGAAGAGGTACGAGTTAAGCAACAAGAGGTGGTAGACAAATACGGAGAAACTGAGAAAGAGATAAAGGATAGACACCACAAGTTTGTTATAGATAAAGAAGCAATAGCCATAAAGGTTAGAAAGGAAATAGATGATGCTAAAGATAGCAACAGTAGTAGTTACCACTTTACTGCTAGTGATAGGAACAGTACTTTCTAGTGGGTGTACTACTAAGCCTATATATGTACAACAACCGTTTTTAGGTTTTTCTACCTATGAGTTACCTAAAGATGTAACAGTAGAAGTAGAGCGTAGTTGTATTGCTAAGTACAAGGTAGGTGACTATGACTCACTTGTCAATGTAGGGGATTGTGTACGCATAGAGGATGTCAAGAAGTTAACCACTAAGATTAAAATCTTAGAGGGTATAGCTAAGAACTACAAGCTTGACATTGAGGCATATAACCGTATACACCAACCTAAGAAGAATATCTTATGGAGGTATAGGTAGTGAAACTGTTAGGGATGATTTTAACGACACTAGTTGTAGTTATAGTAACCGCTTACCTAACAATTGTAGGGATGGTTAACAAATGGGGAGCTATTGGTATATTACCGATATGGGCTCTTAGTATTTATGTGATACACTTAATTTGGAGTACAGTACAACAATGACAGCATATGATGCAATTGACACAACTAAGTATGTAGATAACAATATTTACAGTAAGATAGTAGAAGCTATAGCTGAGAAGGCTAGTCTAAGATACACACTAGAGAAAGCGGTAGCAAAACAAGGTGCATATATAGGTTTAGTTAGTACATTTAACTTAGAAGCTAGTATATCGGATATTAAACTCATAGAGCTAGAAGAGAGGTTAACATAATGAAAAAATTAACTATATACATAACAGGGGTATACATTGCAGTAGCTACGTGGTTAGCTACTCCAACAGTTATGGAATGGGTACAAGACCACGAATACACACCTGTTACTCAACTAGACGCAGGAGGGTCAGACGAGCAATGGGAGTTTCTAAAGGACTACGCACTACTTATACAGTATGCAGAGGATAGTGGTTATAAGCTTACAGCAGGTGAACTATACCGCACAATGTATCAACAGAGAAAGTATGTAAGAGATGGACTTAGTTGGACTTATAACTCTTACCACTTAAAACGAAAGGCAGGTGATTTTAATCTATTTATCAATGGCAAGTATATAACCCATAAAGAGGCGTACAAGCCGTTAGGTATCTATTGGGAGTCTTTAAGTCCTAAGAATAGGTGGGGTGGGCGTTTTAACGACTCTCCCCATATGGAAAGAATGGATAGAGAACGCACAGAGAAAGAAAACAATAAAGGCTTATAAATGGCAAACGGAAGAAATATACAACTTAAGGTATATAATCATTGGACAGGTGGGTTAGAGAACAAAGTAGAGGAACATCTAATTAAGGATGTTTCTTTTACTTCGTTAAATAACCTAGATAATTCAACAGGCAGTTTACGACCTGTAAGGTCTAACAAACAGTACAAAGTATTAGCAGATGGTACAACAGATGTAGTTAAAGAGCATGTAGTAGATTGTGAAGCTTTTGTTGAGTTTAATACGACAATAGAGTTTGTAAACTATGGCGATACTTTGTATTATGTAGACACTAAAGGAAGCCCACTTAAACAGTTAACAAAGGCTAATGAGGATGAAGCAAATACTTGTGATAAGCCTACTGTAAAGCATGACACTCACTTAGCTATTACAGGTACTATTACCTCAGTAGGAGGAGGTAGTTTAGAAAGTGAGTTTAGTAATTCACTTCAAAAGGTTTACTCTTGCTATATTGCATATAAGGATAATGAAGTAAGTAATTATCAATACTACAGTCCAAATGCTGGACTTAATGACATGGCAAATAGCTTTAATGTAGCAATTACAAATGTATTTAACAACTACTTAACAAGTGGAGAGATAACAGCAGATACAATAGGTACAGAGTTGGCTAGGCATGAGGCATTACAAAAAGATATAGTTACAGTATTAACAGATAGAATAACACACATGGCAGGAACTTTAGAAAGCAGATTAAGAGTTGTTAGGGATGTAAATGTAGAATTAAAGACATTCTTTAATAGTGAGAATGAGTTACGATATATTGATACTTTAGTTGAGTATATAGATAAAACTAACCCTGAACCTAGGTCAGCAGGGTATGTCATAGCTACTATGATGAACTTTAACTCTCAATGGGTGCAGATGTTAACACAAATAAAAGAGGACTCAGTAAGTGATTACATATTATGGAAGTTTAGAGATAACCACTCAGGGTATAAAGGTACCCTTAAAAAAGTTTTAGAGAGAGCATTAAGTAAGCTAAAAATACTCCAAACAGCCTATGTAACATACTTAGAAACTAACAATCCGTGGGAGAGCAATAGACTTACAGATGTAATAGTTCCTGCTTACACTTTTGCAAAGACTACCTTAGGAGAGCAAGACGCTAACTTTCTTTTGAGTGTAGCAATAGTAGCAAATGCTAATACAAGTACGGGTATAGCAACATTGTTAGATAGAAGTAATACAGGGGCTAACAAAACTCAAACAGAGGCTTATTATAGTAATCTAAGAAATGCTATGGCAACAATAAGAACTTGTGTAGAGGATGTGAAACTCTCAATAGAAATTGGCAAAAACATTCAGAGTTATGCAGTAGTAGGATATAATGAGGTTACTCATAGTTACTCTAATATACTAAAGATTAATGCTATTTATAACAATGGTACTGTTACATTAACAGGTTGGGATAGTAATAGTGGAGTTACTAAATGGTATGTGTATAGAAAATTAACTTTAGATGAAACTGAGTATCAAAAAGTAGGAGAAACTACAGGAACAGAGATTGAGATTTTAAATTCAGCTCTAAATGGAGGAGCTTTAAGTTTTGAAAATCAGAGTTCAGAACCAATCCAAGATTTTATTGACATAACAGAGCATAAAGGGGTCATTTTTGCCATTCGTAAAAATTCTCAACAGATAGTCTTCATGGAGAAAAATTACCCTAATCGAGTCGCTCCTTTGAATTTTATTAATGCTTCACAAAATGTAAAAGCTATTACATCAAATGGTGCAGGAGTAGTAGTCTGGACTACTAATAGAACAGTTTATCTACTTACAATAGGTAATACACAGCTTACAGCCAATGGTGTAATTGACACTAAAGATACAATAGCTATTAAGAGAATAGCTCAGAATGTAGGAATATTAGATGCAAGAGCTAAGACAGTTAATGATAATAATGTTATATGGTTAAGTCAATATGGGTTTCACAACACATCAGGGTATGGAAGTGCAAGTGTAACAGCAGATTATTGGGAAGTATCTAAAGGCTTAGTAGATGGAACTGTAATACAAATGTTAACTATAGATGATACTGTTTGGACACTTTATACTCCTAAGATAGATGGTACAGACCAACCTAATAAGCTTATTAAATTTGAGCCTAGGAAGAGAAGTATCAGAGAGTTTGATAGTTTAGGCATAACAAGTATATCAGAGATAGAGGGTAAGTTACATGGTGTAGTAGGTAATAATGCAGTAGAGATGTTTGCAGGGGATGAACTTGTAGCATTTACTTGTAAGCTTAAGAGGTTCGCTGGTTACAGCTTTGATGTAAGAAAAAGATTTATGGGTTTAATGATAGCTCATGATGACAAGCCATACAGAGATATAGATAGAAATGAGGAGTTAAAAGGTTTAGTAAGAATTTTTATAGATTGTAGAGAGGTAGGGACACAAGAGATATTTGGTTGTGATACTACAGAGGTTGAGTTACCTAATAATAACAATCAGGGATATAGTATCCATGTTGAGTTAGAGGGTACATTAAAAATAAATAGTGTTAGACTTAAGTATTTAACACATCAATGGGAGGATTAAGTAAGATGATTAGTATTAACCCAATAGCAGTCTTTGAAGAAGAAGAGGTGTTAGACACTATCAATAAGATAGTTAACAACTTAAATAAGTTAGAAGATGCAATTAACGAGTTAAAAGACAATAATAGTAGTTCAGATGAAGCACAGTTAGTAGGGGTAGAATACCCTACACAACTTGTAAATGTAGCAGAGAAACTGAACGAAGTTATTGAAAAACTAAACAAAAGAGAGGATTATTAGTATGGACCCGATTACAATGGCAACACTAGGTGTAAGTATCTTTACAGGACTTATGGGTAGTGCAGACAAAAGAAAAGCAGACCAAGAGAGAAAAGCAGTACAAAAACAGCAGTTAAACTTAGCAGAAGCAGATTATGCTCTACAGTTGCAGAACAGACAAAAATGGAATGAGATGTATGGAAGTGTAGAACATAACATGATACAGTATGTTAAGGGACTAGATGCTAGTGATACTTACCGTAAGGCAGAGGGTAATATAAAGGCTAAGTTTGATGAAGCAAGGTCAGCCACAGTTGCTAGTTTAGCAGATAGAGGTTTAGATGTAGCAGGTGGGGTTACAGCAGAAGCTATAGCTCAACTAGGTTCACAAGAGGCTCAGTTTAAGTTAGAGTATCAAGATAGAATTGAAGCAGACCACCAACAACAGCGACAAAGCTTAGTTAATAGTAATCAGCAACCTCAAAACCCTAGTACAGCTAATATGAGTAATGTGTTAGGTAATCAGGAATAGTGGCTAATAACCCTGTTTCTGATA
>JAOZKZ010000026.1:0-6828 GCA_029935075.1 Campylobacterales bacterium | reverse complement strand
AGACGATGCTACTCAATGGGGAGAGATAGGTGCTATGTTTAATAAAGGTGTTAAGCAGTACGGACAGTACCAAAAAGGTTTAAGAGCAGATAGTACAATAGATGTGAATAATCCTAATGCTAACAAGTATTATCCTGAGATAGTACAAGACACACCAACTTATGGGGAGAACAGATAATGGGAATGTTTGGAAAAAATGCACTTGCAGCATACAAAGGTGCTACAGATGAACAAGCACTTATGGATTTAGAAGCAGAAAGAAAGCTTAAGTTACAGAAGATGAACCAAAACTTAGTACACTCAGGTAATGTAGAGCAGAGAAGACAGGTACAACAAAACCAACAGAATGTAATATTTGACCAACAACAAGAACAGCATGGTAAAGAGCAAGAACGACAGGAAGATAAAAACAAGGCTCAAATGGACGTACTAACTAAGCAAATGAACAGACAAAATGTTGATGCACTTGATACTATAATGTTAGATACTTTTAAAACAGGAGATTATGGTAAGGTAAATCGTATCTTTACTGATAGTACAGATAACAATGTTCATAAAATGATAAAAACAGAGTTAGAAACAGCACTAGGTGGTACTATAGTTAAAATTGAGAGAAACCCTGATAGAGATAATGACGATGTAGAAGATAGCACAGAGTCTAAAATCACAATACAATTAGATAATGGTACAGTACAAGAGGAGCTATTTGACTTAGATGGATTTACTCAAAGAGTAGGTACACCTGCAAGAGTAGGTAACGATGTGTATGAGAAAGCCTTAATGACCTCATCTACCAATGTAAAAACAGGTGCTATTGACTTACAAACACTATATAAAAATGCACTTTTAGGTGGTAGAAATGGTGATGCACCAAGTAAGAAGATACTTACTATGATGGAAGACTATATGAAGCTAGGTAAAAATGGTAAAGCTACTCCTAGAACTATTGAAGATACACAAGAGGCTATGTTAGAAGCTATGGAAAATGGTGACTCTAAGGCATTTGGTGTTGCTAAAGAGCAGTATGAAGCTATGGTAGAGTTTGCAGAGCAGAAACAGAAGATGAATACTAAGCTTACTACAACTAAGAAGCTTACTCCTAAGCAGAAGTTAGAAATGCAAGAACAGCAGGATGTTACAGATAAAAAAGCAATTGTCAACCAAATAACTACTACTAACTTAACTGATGAGAATATAGATAAGACTATGGGTTACATAGCAGATACTATCTTAGCAGGAAAGCCTAATGAAAATGCAATTAGGATAAAAACAGCTCAAATTTATAAGTCTATTATGAATAAAGATGAGCAGGACATTATGAACCCTAAGAGTGAAGATTGGATGTCAGGAAGAGCTACAGAGCAAATAGCTAGGAATATGAAGATAAACAAGCAGTTAGAAGATGCATCAGCTAAGAGAACTAATATACAACAAACAGCTATAGATAGTATGGATGCTCATTCTAAGGTAGTTGATTTTACAGCTAAGTTAAAAACGGGTTACAAAGATATAGAGGCTAAACTAGGAAAGCTTAATAAAAACTTCGGTACTAATATAGGAGATAGAGTATCTAAAAGTACAGGTCAGGTACTTGCAGAGTTTGGTAATAACAAGGTTAACCTAGATAGTTTAGCTACTGAGGCAGATAAACTATATGGAGTAATTAATAACCCTAGTGCTAGTACAGAAGAGAAAAAGCGAGCTACAGACACTATAAAGAAAAAGTTTAGAATGGGTGCTAGTACAGAGGGCTTCCTTATTATGAAAGATATGCTTAAACTCCTATCAGGAGCTGGTGTAACTAATGAAGAGCTTGAAAGATATTCAAGAGAGTTTATCGGTACAGACTTTACTGATATGCAAGGTATTATACAGAACCTTACATCTTCATCTAAGGCTAGTATGAAAAGTTTTAACATGGCATATGATAATGGTAAAAGTGCAGGACTATATGCGACATCGGACAAGAAACTAATGGCAGTTAGAAGAAACTCACAAAATCTTAGAGAAGAGTGGGGAGATGATATATACTCAGCAGGACTATCTAACTTAGAGCTTACTAACCCAAGCCTTATGAGTAATGAAGCTGATAAGTTCTTTAAAAACTTAGGTGTACCTAGTACAGAGAAGTTTATTAAGGACTATACAAACAATGAGTATAATTATGCTCTAAACAATGGTGGCAGTACAAAGGGTTTTGACCCTGAGAGTAACAATAAGATATTTAAACATATGGATAATGATGAAAAGAGGCTTAATATCCAAGCACTACAAGAGTATAAAAAAGCTGTAGGCGGTAATAAGACATTCACAGCCCCTAAACCACCCAAGGTAGAAACTCCTACTACAGGACAAGTTACTAGAATGCCTACTCAACAAGAGCTTACTGATGCAGGGATTAGTTATAACAAGCAAGATACTCAGATTATTAAGCATATAACAGGTAAAGAAGCACCTGCTGGTTTAGCTGGTTACAATGCAAAGAACTCTACAAGTACAGCTTCAGGGAAGTATCAGTTCGTAGAGGGTACACTAAACCCACTTCTTAAGAAGCTAGGTAAGACAAGAGCTGAGTATGATAGTGACCCTATAGTACAAGAACAAGTATTTAAAGTGCATTACTATGATATGAAAGCAGTATTACACAAAGTTGGAAGACCTGTAAACAAAGAGAATATGTACACAGTACACCAACTAGGAGCAGGGAGAGCCAAACGACTGTTTGATAACAAGTTAAACAAAGATGACTTAAAGGCTATGTATGACAACTTACATAGTGCAGATAAAGAGAGAGTAGCAAGTACAAGTAAGGCAGTAATACCTCTTTGGATTGCTACACATAGAGGAGGGAAAAGTTAATGAAAAATTTACCAATAGCACGAAAGTATAGTAGAGGTAAGTATGCAGGACGACTTATTAGTAATGCACTAGGTACAGCACAAGAGCAATTTAAAGAAAGCCTTGTTGTGTACACAGGCTCTTTAGCAGGAGGGCAAAAGGTTAAGCAGTACATGGAGGGTAATCACTACTCTGACAAGCAAATTGCAGAGCTTAAGACTATGCGTAGAATTGCTGAGAGTTACAATGTATTGCTTAAGACTAAGCGACAACTAGCAGGGTATTTTGATGAAGTTGTTACTACAGCGATAGCTAAGGCTTTAAAACCTGATGAAACTGTAAGCTCACTACTACACAATGAAATGTATGCATATACTAAGAGAATTAGTAAGTGGGATAGTAAGAGAACTATGTTAATAAATGATTTACTTGATACAGGTCTATGTGTACCTAGTCTTGAAGTAATACCTACAGAGGAGAAAGATGATTTAGGGAGAACTATCTTTGATGTTAAGATACAAAGGAAAGACCCTAAGCACTACTTACTAGACTCTAAGAGTAAAGAGCCTGACTATTCAGATGCTAAGTGGATAGCAGAGTGGAGTTGGGAGAGCTTTGATACTTGTGTAGACCTCTATGGTAGAGCCAAGGTGGGGTTACTACAGAGTGACCACTCAGACTACCAAGGAGATTTACTACCTAGTACATCAGAGTATAGACAGTACCAAGATATGAATAACTTTCAGTATTGGACTGATGGGCAGGATTTCTTAATCATTAAGACATTTACTAAGGCTAAAGATGGCAGTATATCTATAATACATTGGCATGGGGATTTAGAGCTAAAAACAGAGTATATAGATGCTAGGACTTTCCCTCAAATACCTATCACACTACTTAGAGAGTCAGAAACAAATGCTTACTACTCACTATACAGAGAGCTAATACCATCACAAGATGCAATTAATCAAGCCTTGTTACAGTTCCAACTATTAATTAACTCTAACAGAGTGATAGTAGACAATACAGCAATAACAGATAAAGACCTTGCGAGTTTTGCTAAAAAGGTTAAGATGGTTAATGAGGTGCTACAGGTTAAGAAATTAACAGGTGTTAGAATTGATAGCTTATCAGCAGATGCAAGAATGCAAATTGATAGATTGCATACATCCATACAGTTCATAATGGACACTATAGGAATAAACGAGGCTTTTGGAGGGCAAAGCAAGGCTGGAGATAGTGGACGAAAATTTGAGGGTCAGAGAAGTGCTAGTGAGTCAACATTGAAATATATATTTACTCCAATTAACTTAATGCATGAAGAGTTACTTAGAAAAACTATTCACTATAATTCAGTATATAAACAAGCTACAGAGGCAGTTAGATTTCTTAGTGACTTTAATCAAGAACGATGGGTTGTAGTTAATGAGCCTTTCTTTATGCCTACAGGTAATATCAATGATGATGGTAGTTTAGAGGTTGAGCCTATTAAGAAAGAGATTAAGAACAAAAATACAGGTAATTGGGAAGTAGAGTATGTTAATGAGAAAGCTATGACTTTGAGAGATATAGCTATAGAGTGTGAGATTTATACAGCACCATACAATGATACAGATGAGATAGAGAGAGTTTACTTAGAATCTATGTTAAACGGCATAACAGGTCAGTTACTAGCTAACTCTAGTCCTGCAAGTGTACTATACATACAAGGCTTACTAACTAAGCACATGAAAACTAGAAATAGCGAGAAAGTTGCTAAGATGCTTGATATGATGGCACAGCAGTTAGGTCAATTCAATGTAGAAGACCCTAGACTATATATAAATGGTGGTATGCAGGGTGGAAGTACAAGTGGTGAGGGTATTAGTAATACATCAAATAACTCAGGTAAAATGCTTGATGCAGGTGGTATGACTAACGACAACCAACAACAGGGGTATAATGCTCCTACAGGAGGTCAATAATGTTTAACAAAGACATGAAAGATGAGTTTGAGGGTCTGTTTAATAATGACCCTCAAACAGAGAGTACAGAAGAAGAATGGAGACCTACAAGTACAGTTACAGGATTTGACGACCCTGAACAAGTACCTACACCAGACTTTGAGGGTAATGAAGAAGATGAGGGTATGAAAAGGCTTATGGAAAGTGCAGGAATGTCAGAAACTCCTGCAAAGGAAGCTACAAGTACAGATACAATGAAAGATTTGAAAAAAGCCTTTAAACAGAGAGATAAAAGACGACCAATAGGTTTTGCTAACTACGCAGATGGTGGGTCTAGTGAAATGGGTAAGGAGTTAGCAACTTGGAAAGAAGCCTTAAGAACTGGTGCTATTACAGAAGAGCAGTATGATGAACAAGTTAGTACATTTAAGAACCAAGTACATAGTTACCAAGTAAACCTTAAAGGTGGTGCAGGAGCATTAGCTAACTCTGTACTAGAGTTTGGTGGTTGGTTAGGAGATAAAGCTACTTGGGCATTAGCAGAGGCTACAGGTTGGGATGTAGCTAAGGAGTTTAATGAGGAACACTTTAAAAATAAGGACTTCACTCCACAAGCCTTAGATGACCTTATGACTGAACAGAAAGATTGGAACAAGGTACACAATAAAGATATTGATGGTAGTACACTATGGACTAATACACTTACATCAGGGTTTTACGATGCAATGCCTACCTTAGCTACCTTAGAGTTAGGTACAGCAGGGTTAATATATAAAAGAGTAGGTGCAATGTTTAGTAAACAAGTAGCAAAATCTACTGCAATAAAAGTACCTACAGAAGTTGGTGTAGCAGGTCTTGGAGGGTATGCCAATGAGTATGGACACACAGAAGACCATACTAAGGCTATAGGAGTAGCTCTAATGGGTGCGGCAGGAGTAGTAGGTTTTGAGGGTTTAGCTCATGTAGTAGGTAAGAATGTAGCTATAACAGGTAATCAGGGTATGAAGAAAGTTGTAAGTGCTTTAGAGTTAGAAGCTAAGAAGACCAATGAAGCCTTGTTCAATACTAGAATTAAAGACTTTGAAACTATAACAGGCAAAGAGTATAAGAAGTTAGACCTTGAACACAAACTATTCCTAACCTCACAAAGTTCAGACCAAGGTCGTAAACTGTTCGCTAGAATGGTTAAAGATATGGATAGTGATACAGCTATTAAGTATGAAAAGTTTAAAGAAGAACTGTACCGAAGTCTTGATGAAGTAACAGAAGCAGGAGAAGAAGTACTTAAGGTAGATGGTGTAACAGCACTAGGTAAAAAAGAGGGTCATTTAGTTAAGTCTAACACTTTTTATAAATGGTTTCAAAGAGCTGGTGGAGAATCTACTACAGATAGCTTTGAAGCTTTGTCTATGATGATGGCAGGTAAAAATGGCAATATGCAAAATGCTAGTTCTGCCTTAGATACTATGAAGCACAAGTGGCTAGACCAACATACAGGTAAAGTCTTTGAGGTAGTTAAAGATAAAGATGGCAATGCACTAACTGAACCCTTTGAGTATGTACTAGAGTTAGACCCTAATGCTATAGGAAATAACCTTGCTAAGTATATGAACAACCAAGCACAAGGTAAAATACCTGAAAATATAAGTGGACAATTACAAGGTTATGGTAGAGAGATAGCACAACTGTTCAAAGACCAAGTAGGTCATAAGATGGAGAACCCTGATGACCTATACAAGGCTACACCTCCTGATATGTTAGCAGTTTTAGAAGCCTTTAAGAGAAGTGATACATATACTAAAGGTAAGCAAGATGGTAATGATGTATTTAATGGACAAGTAGATGACTTCTTAGTTGATATGTTCACTAAGGCTACTAACCCTGAAATGGGTAAGTTACTTAAGGATATAAACCAAGCTGATGCTTTTATGCAACAAATGGTTAGAAGCTCAGGTGGAGCTATGAACTTACTAAAACAGAGTGATATACCTATGGATAGTTCAGCAGTTAGAACAGCAGTACACTCTATGACTAGCCTTAATAAGGA
>JAOZKZ010000134.1 GCA_029935075.1 Campylobacterales bacterium | reverse complement strand
CTACATAGATAGAGGCATCGTTTATGTCATCACAAATAATATCATCTCTTTTCATATAAAACTTCCCCTCTGTTTCTAACATCATAAAGAGCCGTATTTAACCAATTTTCATCACTATGAGAGAGATAATACTGACTATTTACAAGGAGTATATCTTTAGGTAAATCAATATTTTTCAACTTATCTCTAATCTCTCTTTTGGATTTGATCCTAGATGTAAAATTATCATCAATAATACAGATATCTAAATCACTATCACTATTTGGTTCTCCATAAGCATAACTACCAAATAGTATGATTTTATCAAGATTTAGTGGTCTAAGTTGCTCTACTATCTCCTTTTTAATCTTATCTATATCTATCATTACTTGTCTCCTTGAACAAACTTTATAAATCTAAGGGTTGCATAGACCAAATCTAAATCTTGTGAAGTGTGCATAAAATCTATAAGAGTATCAAAGAACTCTCTATATTGTTTATGTTCATCTTCATTAAAGTAGTTTTCAAAAAAGTTTTCCAATTTGTCTCTATCTTTTATGATAAGCTCTAAAGTACTTTTATAAGTATCTATCTTATGATGAAGTGAGTGTAAAAAGTTACTATTATCTTCATCTTTTGTAATGTTTGATACAAAATCTAAGAACTTCGTATATACATCATAATTACCCTTGTGTACTATTGCTTCAAAAGATTGCCCACTATGTTTAGTTACTTTAAAAGCTATGTTATTTTTTTGCTCATTTTTTGCTTTAGCAAATAGTAACTCTCTGCTATTTTCCAAAGCTTCATAGAGAGGAAATTTAAGGTAATTAACACTCACTCCAAAACTTAGAGTTGATACACCATTAAATCTATTTTTAAAATCATCTCCTATATCTTCACAGAGTTGAAAGATTGTCTCATTGGTTTTTCTACTCACTACAGGAGCAAAAAAGAGCAAGTCATCACCACCAGCAAAGATGGTCTGACCACCAAAGTCTTTAATCATCTCATGAGAAGCTTGACAATAATCAAATAGATTTTTAGATACCTCTTCTATATCCTCTTTTTTGGCTATAGCTTTTCCCATATTGTCACCATCTGCATGGACTACACAGAAGTATTTGTTGTAGGAGAGTTTTTTGATGTCATCTACTATTTTTTTACCCTCTGTCAAAAAGTTATCTCTATCTCCTTTTTGTCGTCTCAATTTGTCTGCAAAGGTATTGTCTTGTGTTGTTTGGTAAAACAGCTCTAAAGTGTCTAGGTATGGAGTTATCTTTAAGATAGGATTATCTCTATCTTCTAGTTCATACTCGTCATAATTTATCTGAAGATAATTTGTAATAGACTCGTCATCTAAATCCAACTCCTTAGCCAAATAAGATATAACCTTCTTTATGGCAAGCTTTAGTTTCTTCAAATCATCTTCTTGACTCTTAAAGATAAACCTATCGTGAAAAAGTCCTATATCATTATCTTTAAAAATATCTTCATTTTTTATGTAGGGAGTAACAAACTCTCTACTCTTAAACTCTTTAATTATCTCTCTCATAATATATGAAAAGACAAAACTACTTGCAAAGAGCTCTTTTGGTTTCTTCGCATTTTGGAGCGTCTTATAGATTGGTCCTATGGTTAGTGCTATGTAGGTCATATTTTATCCTCATATTTTATGTAATGGTTTTTTATATGGCTATAGATTAATTTTAAGTTCTCGTATCCTGCTAAAGTGATTTGTATGTTCTCTATCCTTTCGTCTATACTATATGGATATTCATGTGTTAACATATTTCTAATATTTCGTAACTTTTCCCAATCATCTTTATGTAAAATATCTAATTTTTCCAACATATTTAAAACATCTATCATCGGTAAATCTAAAGTATCTGTTTCATTGATGACATATAAAAACTTTTTAAATAGTTTTGCACCGATTTTGTCTTGGATTTTAGTGTAGTTAAATAAAAAACTATTGATAATTCTTATAGAATTATACTCTTCAAAAAATGACACATCAATAGTCACTGATTGTAAATCATTATAATCAATATCACAGTTTATAAATAGTCTATCTAGCATCAAGAAAATTTCTTCCAACTCTTCTTTCATAGTAAAACTCCTGTCTCTTTTGCTCTTTTATCAATGAGTCTATTTGTACCATAATCCAGCACTACATCTATTTTTTGTTCTCCAATTTCTCTTTGGAGACCTACTAGAAAGTTTATCTTTTTTTCAACCAGTTCAGTTCTGTCCTTAGTAGATATATACAAATCTATATCACCACCTTTTCTACTATCATCTGCTCTACTTCCAAAAAGATATATTTTACCCTCATTAAAAAAAGTTTGAAAAGTCTGTTTTATGGCTTGTTGTTCTTTTTGTGTTAGTCTCATAAATTACTCTTAATACTTTTTATAACTCTCTCTAAAGTTACAAACTCATCCTGACTATGATATTGGTTTTCTATATGAGTTGATAAATTTATATTAAAAGCAAAAGCAAAGAACTCATTAAAATCAAAATTAGGAGGAGTTTTTAGTTTTAACTCTCCTCTTTTGTTATTTTTAATCTCAAACTCTTTATCTAAAATATTATCAATTGTGTTATTAGCCCAAAAATATACTTTATTCTCAACTACTTTAAATGTTATAGGTGATTTAAACCTTTCTATATCTTTGTTTTCTTTAGATATTTTGGCTCTATATGGAATTTTCCACTCTTGTTCGCTAGAGAGTCCAAATAGGTCTCTTAAAAGATACTCTTGATTTGATTGATACCTAACTGCTTCACCCTCTTGACTTTCTAATTGAGAATTAAAGTAAGTATGTTTTATAGCTTTTTTATCCCAAGTCCAACTTTTGCTTTTTGCATAAGAGAAGATAGCTGGCTTAGAGTAAAATCTTGTACCCTCTCTATTTGGTAGGTTTATTCCTTGTCTTAAAAATTGATAAAGAAGTCCTATATCTTTTTTCCAATTACTACTACTGAAACTATATACTCGGTAGGGTATTAAATCTATATTGAACTCTTTTTTATTTATATAAAAGCTTCCAAAACCTTTTGATTGTCGTGTTCCAAAGTTATTATTTGCCAGAAACGCTTCAAAACTATCTTCTATGATAGATTTTAATTTAGTATTGAATGTAAAAAATTCTATCTTAAAAATTCTATTTGGATTTTTAAATTTTTTATCTTCACCATCCCCCATATTTGCAAAAAATAGGGGGTCTCTTTGAGGTATCTCTTCCGATTGTGATATATTAGGTTCTATCTTAACCTTATAATCCAAAGCCCCATCTTGTTTAGGTATTAAAAACTCCTCTGGAAACTCTCCATTAAAGGCATGCTCTTTTAAAAACCTATCAAACTTGGGTTTCAACTCCGTAGCCCTAAGTGTTGCACCACTCTGTTCACTTTGAAAGTGAATGATTGGGGTGTGTTGTTTTAGGGTAAATGTTGTTTTGAATTTGCTCATTTTTTCTCCTTTTTTATAAAATATTTAACAATAAATGGTGAAACACCAATAGCTACAATAGCACCTAATATCCACCATCCATTCTCTAATTTATTACCAAATACATTCATTCCTAAAAATCCTGCTACAAGTGTAGGAGGGATAAGATAAGTACCTAAAGTAGTTAACTTCTTCATCTCATCTTTTTCTTCTTTCTCTTGCTCCATAAAAGCATACCCGTTAAGTGAGCCTATCTCCATGCGTAAATCTTCTATATCTCTTTTAATGTTTAAAATATCTAGAGCTTTGTCATAAAGCTCTATGCCTTGATCTTGTGCTGTCACCTCTTTAAAATAGAGTTTATTGACAAAACGAAGGTAGTTCTTGTAAAGAATAGAGATATTTTCTATAGAAGGACTATTTTCTCCTCTTACATCAGAGATAGCTGTTATCTCATCTGAAAATCTTAGTAGTGATGCTCTTTGTGCCAAAAGTAGTGAAGTCATTTGAAAGTACATGGTTTTCATATGAGGAAGAGGTAGTGTGTTTCTTGTCCAATCATTATTTTCACTTAGACATACAAAAGAGTAACGGGTAATTCCAAAAAATGTTCCATACTTATTCCACCTTTTATATGTTGCTTTCCCTATAAACTCTTTCTGCATTTCATCATCTTGAACGGTAATATCATTACCATCAACAAATACATATTTGTACCAGTTTTTATTCTCTATACTGTTTTGCGTACAAGATACAAAAGCATCGTTTCCATACCAAGAGAGTACAAACATTCGATCATCTATAATTGACTGTAAATAATAGCTATCTTTTTTAGATTTATCGGTAGTAAAACTCTCTCCTAGTATATCTACTATATATTTGGCTAGTTTTATCTCTTTATATAAACTACAAAAACGCTCTTCTATACCATTAACTTTAATATACTCAGGTAAAAAAGCCCCTCTTGTTGGCTCTGTAGAAAATCCATCTCCCAAAAACTGTGGATATACTCTACGACCATAATCATTGATTTTTAAAATATCATCTACTTTATTATAATCATAATTTTCTACCTCAAAAGAGAGAATCCCCACACCTGTGTCAAATAGCCTAAGATTGATACCCTCTAATTTTAAAACATAAGGCTCTTTATCTTTTATTTTAAGTTCTAATGTTGCATTACTATCAATCTTTTTTTCAAAATAGTAAGAGGTTGCACCCTCTTCAAAATCTTTTGTATTAAAGAGTGAATCTTTTACAAAATCATGAAAATAGACCATTTCATTGTAATCCAAATGATTTTTAACTTCAAATTTTTCATACTTCCAACTATTTTTCTCTAAAGTATTTTTAAAATCATCATCTATTTGAACACGCTTATCGAAACTAGTATTTTTATAAAATTCATGTCTATCACTAAAGCTTTCAACTATTTTATCAAACCTAAACGGAAACATAAAATTGTGGTAGCTTATAATATTTTCTTCTTTCATCTCTACAATCTCCTTAATCAGTTTGTTCGGTGTTACCAAACCTACATATGCCTTATCAAATCCAAAATAGCCTCGACCGTGGTACGCTTCACTATTTTCTATATGTTTTTCATAGTGCTTTTTTAAAAAATCTATATCACCATAGTAAGTCAAGCTATCTTGGCCATAGACCAAAAGAGGTTGTTTTTCAAAATTATCTACTATAGGAGAAAAGGTATGTAGTGAGGTTTTTATAATGTAGATACTATTTTGCTCTTTAGCTTGCTCTATCTCTTTTTGTGCTTGAGCTTCATCTTGAGCTGTTACTCCTTGTATGACTCTCTCACGCTTACGAGTCTCATCTATCTCCTCTTTACTTGCACCCATGCACTTCATAGCTTCTATATGTCCTACATCATTTGCAGCAATAATCAACTCTTCTCGTGTAGGTTCTCTACCCAATAGCCCTAAAACCTGAATAATGCTCGCTTCGTTCTCAGATAATTCATTATGATGATCAATACATTTATAGTTTGCAGGAGGTTCAATATCTTCTTCCAACTCTACCCCATATATAATGGTATGGTTAGGTAACTGTTGTAGCTCCTCTTTGTAGCTACTTAGCTTTGCACCCCACTTTAACTTTTTATCAAAAACATTCTTCTCTTCAATATATCCCTCTTGAAGCAAAATATTTTTAATGGTAAGCATCTCCAAATCATATCCACCCAATAAAAAAATTATCTTCTGCTCTTCATTCTTCAACTTCATCTCCCTACTTTTTATATCTTCATATATTTTAACTTGAATATATTTAAACCCAACAACAATTATCAGATTTTCCCAAGTAGTGGCTAAAGAGATAAAAAGCTTGGTTGAAATTTTTCAACGGATACTCAAAAACAAAAGAGTCTAAACTATTTAAACTAAGGAGAAAGGAAAAACAACATGGCTAATCCATTATGTGAACTAGTTTGTATTATCTTAGGAGATTAATACTTCTAGCAAACAGCTACTGCCGTCATGGCTCAGGATACTCGAAAGAGTCCTCACATTTATACTAGATAAGGAGAACAATGATTCCC
>JAOZKZ010000133.1 GCA_029935075.1 Campylobacterales bacterium | reverse complement strand
CGATAATACTGCAGCTTACTGTTGTGGGAATGTAGGTCGCTGCCGGATCGTTTTTCTTACTCTTTTACTACTTAATCCTTATGTTTAAATCTTATATCTATCTTTTTAAGTTTTATATTATTACATTCAATTTCTAGTGTTCCTTTTTTGTCAATTATTCTGTATCCACAATCAGCACTCTTTATAATACCTTGACCTTGTAGGCATCTCTTCTTTTCGTAGGAGTCAAATTTAGTATTAAATGAGATGGTTCCTATATTATTTCCATTTACATGTGTTGCTTTTAAATCTTTGAAGTTTATATAGCTATCAAGAATTATTTTAGAATTTTGCTCTTTGTGTATAAGTTTGTTTGACTCTTTTACTGTTTTAATCCATTTTAATAAAACTATATTTCCACTATTTTGTATTTTTATTTTAAAATCATAATTTACAGAGAGTATTGTATCTTCTAATATTTTAGGATACTTTTTTTCAATTTCTTTAGATGGTAAATTGACTGGAGTTATTATTGTGGAGATTTTATCTGTGTAGGCATTATGGCGTTTTGGATAGATTATTTGTTTCAGTACATTTTCTAAAAACTCTATTTTTTCTTTTTTTATATTTATTAGATATTTTAAGATATCTCTATTGTGCTTGTCATCTGTATCTTTCGAAAATTGTTCAGGATTTCGTCTTATAAATTCTAAATTATTTTTAGCTTGAAGTGCATCTAAATAAGGTTTAATTGATGTTCTATTTGTATCATTCTTTAAGTGTATTTTATAAGGAACTTCATGGTTTTTTATATCATTTGAAAATGTTTTTGCATTTTGGATAAGAGTTTTTAATTCATTTGCTGGAAATATAGTCTCATCTGCGGTAATAATATTTTTATAAGTTACTAAATCAGATATTTGATAAAGTTTTTTTTCAAATTTGTCAATCTCTTCCCACGAGACCTTCATCTTTTTCATTTTTTTATACTGGTTGATTGAGTTAGTTTTTATGTGAACCAAGGCAATAAATTCTCCACCAATATCTATGGAGTCTATATATGTTTCATTACAATCTTCTTTGGTAATAAGTGAACTTTTAAAGTTTGTTACTTTGTTGTAAATAAGATAAGTGAGTGTATAGTCATTAATATTTGTATTACTTAATAATTTTTTTATTTTCTTATGATTAAGTACAGAAAAAGTTTTCTCAATATGTAAGGCATCTAGTAATGCTTCAAAATTTTTTATCTCTACTATTTTATGTATAATTTCTTGATTGGCTTGGGTTTTGACTTCAAAGTTTGTAAAAGGTGATGCTTTTATATCTGTTGTATTTGTATCATATTTAAGACCAATTTGAAATTTATTTTCAAAGGGTAGTGCGTGAAGCTGCACAATTAAGAAAATAAATGCAATATGTTTAAACAATTTTGTTACCTTTTATATTTAATAATCATAGTAGCTATTTTTGTTTTATATTACTATTAATTTTAAGCATTATTTATATACAATCCTTATCTTTATTATGCGCCCATAGCTCAGCTGGATAGAGCATTGGTTTGCGGTACCAAAGGTCACAGGTTCGACTCCTGTTGGGCGCACCATGTACCAAAAAATAATATACTTGGAGTATTTATGGAAAATTTTAATTTTGATGTCATCTCGTTACTGATTGGATTGGTTGCTGGAGCTTTTTTGTATATGATAAAAGGTTTTTTTACAGTTAGAAAATATAAAAAAGAGTTAGTTGAGTATAAAGGTCACCTTGCTACACAGATGAAAATTACGCAAGAGGGTACTAAAAATATTACCCAAGAGAGTGAAAAACTAAAAAAAGAGAATGAAAATCTTAGAATTACAGTAAAAACATTGGGACAAAAGCCAGGTCGTAATGAGTTGAGACTTTTAAATATTTATGATTCTGCACTTAGAAAAATGATGTTAAAAGCACCGGGATTTGCACAAGGATGGGAACTCTCTATGCAAGAAGCTGAAAAAGAGTATGAAGAGAATGAAGTAGGATTAAAAACTGTTATCAAACGAGTTTTTGGTCCAAGTATTACCCATAAAAAAGATGATGGTGAGGCTATAGTTACAGATTAACCACCCTGTGGGGAGGTGTTTGTATCATTTGTATCTTTTTTAACTTGAATTTGTTGCATCGGTTTAAAAAACTCATAAACTAGTGGTTCTTTATCTTTGAACTTCACATGAATTAAGATATTGTTTTTATCTTTAGATTGATAGACATGAAAGCGTTCACAATCCTCTCCAACTTTGGAGATGTGAAAAAGATTTGTATTATCGCTTGTCATAGTTGAAAAGGCTTGTGTTGATTCAAATCTTAAAAGTGTATCCTTCTCTTTACTAAGCACCCATGCTACATTAGGGTGCTCAATATCAAATAGTGTATTTGATGTTAAAAGTTCTAGTGTGCTATTTTTGAATCCCTCAATTTTTAATGTATCAGCTAAAAAGATATCATCATATAAAAGATCTAATATTTTTTGTTCATTCATCATAGATTTGCTTTTTTGACTAAACATAGTGTTTGTTTTTTGTAGATTGGCAATTGCCGTGTATAAAAAGTTGACAATCAATCCTAGTAAAAAGATTGAAACTAAGAGTTCGATAAGTGTAAATGCTTTTTTATTCATCATTGTTTTATATCTATTTTATATAGAAATGTTGATTGTTGTTTATTGCTAATTTGTATTTTGTCAAATAAAATTGTAAAACCATTTGTTCCTTGCCCCATCTCTTCATTATATTCAACTATTTCATCAGATTCGCTAAGTGGTGAAAATTCTGCAAACTCTTCTTGGTCATAGTGAATTTTTGTTTCTTTGAGGTATTTTCTTAATTCATCATCTTTGATATCAAAATCATATCTAACATATTCATAAAGTGTTTTATCGCTATTGTGATATTTTGGATTATTTTGCATCAGTGGCAATGAAGAGAGTGTTGTAAAACTAGCTTTCTCACTTAGATATGAAAAACTATTTTTGCTATTAGTACTGATTTCAAATAGTAATACTGCAACAGTTGAGAGTATGACTACTGAAACTAAAACTTCAATTAGAGTAAATGCTTTTTTATTCATGGATACTAATCTTTGTAAACTCTTTTTTTTGAAATACTTCTAAAGCATCATCAAGTGCAGTTGTAACATAGGTCTCTTCAAAGTATGGAAAATATGCATAATATTTTTTTCCGCTTTTTATAACATAGGAAGAGTTACTTCCATTTGGAAATAGCGTAAATCTAAAACAGACTTTATGCAATCTTTTATCTATTAACAATGGAGAAAATATTAGCTCTCGTTCTCCATTGTGGCGATCGTTTTTAAATACTTTGATATCTTTAAACATCTCAGCGTTTATATTTGTTTCTACATCATCTTGTAGCTGATCATTAATTAGCAATGTTGATTCACGACATCGATCATAAATAACAAGCTCAACTTTAACACCTTTTGTCCAGTATGGGGAAAGTGCATCTTTAATATATTGGAGTGTTACTATTTTAACGCTTTTTTTAGGATCAAAACTTCCTAGTACTAAAGCATATACAACACCAATAATCATTACAACTACCATTAGTTCAAAAAGTGTGAATGCTTTTCTATTCAAATTATTTCTCATTTTATTCAATATTTTTAAGATTATAACAAATAAACCCAAATTTTGTTATCATATAAGAAATAAAGGAGCATTATGTCAAAAAAGAAGATATTGCTTTTGGAAGATGATATTACTCTAAATGAGACTGTTACGGAGTACTTTGAAGAGCAGGGTTATGATGTTGATGGTGTAGATGATGGTTTAGAGGCACTTGATAAAATTTACGAAAATAATTATGACATACTACTTTTGGATGTAAAAGTTCCTCAGATGAGTGGTTTTGATTTGTTAAAAGATGTGCGAGGTCGGGATATTGTGACGCCAGCTATTTTTATCACTTCTTTAAATACTATTGATGATTTGAGTGTTGGATATGAGAGTGGTTGTGATGATTATATCAGGAAGCCTTTTGCTCTTAAAGAGTTGTTGATGAGAGTGGAGACTATCTTAAAAAGAGACTTTTTTCACAACAATAATGAAAAGATAGAGATTTCAAAAGATACATTTTATGATATCAGTGCAAATGTTCTTTATGTGGATTCTCAAGAGATGACACTAAATAACAAAGAGGCAAAGCTTTTAAAACTTTTTTTACAAAACCAAAATCAAGTGCTTTCACATGAACGCATCTATGATGGGCTATGGGATTATGATGAGACCTATTCTGAGGCGAGTTTGAGAACTTATATCAAAAATTTACGAAAGATATTAGGAAAAGAGAAAATTGTCAGTATTAAGAAACAAGGGTACAAGTTTATTAAAGAGTGAGCGAAAAACGCTTCTCTCTTTTTTAGCTCTTTACTCATTTTTTTCCATTGTTCTATTGCTGTTCTCGGCTTTTATCTACTACAACCTTCAAAAAGATAATATGCTCCAAAACCAAAACAATAGACTTCAAGAGTATTCGTATGAGCTAATTTCAAAGATACGGTATCTGCATAATAATTTTGCCAGAAGTCAAAAGTATCCTCGTTTTGTCTACTTTAACTCTGCTGTATACGACAGTAGTGGAAAGTTAATATTTTCAACACTAGAAGATGAGCAGGTAAACTTAGAGGACTCTATCTATAAGATAGGGGATAATATACACTATGTGCGTCTTATGGAATCATACTATTTGGGTGCTATGTATGTTGTTGTTGAGATTATCGATGATGAAGAGTGGCTTGGTTTTGTCAAAATGAAAGTGATTATATATAGTGTTGGATTCTTTATGATTCTGCTTTTTGCAGGTTATTTTTTGCTAAATCTTCTTTTGAAACCTATGCGTGAGAGCATGTATCTTTTGGATCGGTTTATCAAAGACACTACGCATGAGTTAAATACTCCAGTAAGTGCAATTTTGACCAACATCGAGATGATGGATCCAAAAAGGTTGAGTGAAAAAGATGCAAAAAGGATTAAGAGAATTGATATCGCTTCTAGGACAATTTCAAACCTTTACAATGACCTTACCTATATAGCACTTGGTAATCAACTACAATCTAAGGATGAAGAGATTAATTTAACAGCACTTGTAAAAGAGAGAGCAGAGTATTTTAAAGTAATCTCAAGTGTTAGAAAGTTAGAGTGTGTCATGGAGTTAGATGAAAAGGTTACGCTCTTTATAGATAGACACAAGATAACAAGAGTTCTCGACAATCTTATCTCAAATGCTATCAAATATAATAAAAAAGGTAGTTTCATAAAAGTAACACTCAAAGATAGATACCTTTGTGTAGAAGATGGTGGTATAGGAATTGAACAAAATAGGATTAATCAGATGTTTGATAGATATTCACGCTTTAATGATAGTGAAGGTGGCTTTGGTTTGGGATTAAATATCGTTTCTGAAATCGCCAAAGAGTATAACCTAAAATTGAAAATAGAATCACAATTAAGGGTGGGTACAAAGGTAATTGTGACATGGTAAGAAAACTGTTAGTTATGTTGATGATATTTAGTTGTGTAATGTTTGCAGAAGATTCAGTGGAGAAAAATATATATGAAAAAAATTGTTTAACATGTCATAAAGCACTTTCAATAGGGCTTGATAAAATCTTTTTTCGCTACTTAATAAAGTATAGTAGTGAATTATCAGTAAAGTCAGCCATGATAGATTTTCTAAAAGATCCAAATATTCAAACTTCTGCGATGACGGATGAACAGTTGAGACTTTTAGGTGTGAAACTAAAAACGCTCTTGAATGATAAAGAGCTGGAAGAGGCTATAGATATCTACTGGGAACGATATAAGATTTTTGGAAAACTGTGGTAAGGCAAACTTAACAATTGTAAATCTGACCTGAATCAATAAAGTTAATATACTTATATGATATAATCTCCACGATTACTTCACAATTGTATATTACAATACCGATGTAACAAAATTTCAAGGAGAAAATATGAAGAAAATTTTAA
>JAOZKZ010000318.1 GCA_029935075.1 Campylobacterales bacterium | reverse complement strand
ATTACTTATGATGAGGCATTTGAAAAAGGGGTTGAACCGTTTAAAGAGTTTATGATACGAAATACTAGGGAGAAAGATCTAGCACTTTTTTTCAGAATAAGAGATATTAAAAATCCACAAAATTATAAAGAAGTTCCACTTACTGTTGCTATACCTGCATTTATGATTAGTGAGCTTAAAAGTGCTTTTGAAATTGGGTTTTTACTTTTTTTACCTTTTTTGGTAATTGATATGGTAGTCAGTTCGGTACTTATGGCGATGGGTATGATGATGCTTCCACCGGTGATGATCTCTATGCCATTTAAGTTACTTATCTTTGTGCTTGTGGATGGTTGGAATTTACTCATAGGAAATTTAATTGCGAGTTTTAAATGACCTGTGAGTATTTTGGTATTTGTGGTTCATGTACGCTACATGATAAAAACTATGAAGAACAACTCAGCTATAAAGTTGAAACTGTAAAAGAAGAGTTTGGTTTAGAGTCACTTGATATCATCACTTCAAAAGAGTCACATTTTAGAGCCCGTGCAGAGTTTCGTATCTACCATGATGATGAGGGAATCTCATATGCTATGAACACCCTTGAAAGAAAAGGTTTGGTAAAAATACAAAACTGTTCAATTGTGAGTGAAAATATCGCAAAACTCATGCCCAGACTTCTTGAAGCAATTTTACCAAGTCCCATGTTGAAACAGCGACTTTTTTCAGTTGAATTTCTCTCTTCACAAAAAGAGGAACTTCTAGTAACCCTTATCTATCATAAAAAAATTGATGAGCTTTGGGAAAAAGAGGCACAAAAACTAGCTAAAAAACTTGATATCGACCTCATTGGAAGATCTCGTGGTGTTAAAATTGTAGTGACTAAAGAGTATATTGATGAAACTTTAATAATTTCAAACAAACCCTACCATTACAGACTTTATGATACTGGATTTACCCAACCAAATGCTGGTGTAAACGAGAAGATGATTGGATGGGTGAAAGATAAGATTGGTAAAAGTGAGCTTGACTTGTTGGAGCTTTATTGCGGATCTGGTAACTTTACAATTCCACTAAGTCCTCATTTTCGCTTTGTGCTTGCCACAGAAATCTCAAAACGCTCTATTCAAACAGCTCGTGAAAATTGTATTGTAAATAATGTGACAAATATCGAATTTATCCGTCTAAGTAGTGAAGAGTTAGTACAAGCACTAAATAAAGAGCGAGAATTTAGACGCTTAGCAGATATAGATTTAGAGAAATTTTCATTTGATACTATTTTTGTTGATCCACCACGAGCAGGGTTAGATACAGATACACTAAATTTCATCAAAGAGTTTAAACACATTATCTACATCTCTTGCAATCCTCAAAGCCTCAAAAGAGATTTAGAGTTTTTAAAAAATGAGTTTGAAGTTTCCAACTTTGCGGTGTTTGATCAATTTAGCTATACTCACCATATAGAGTGTGGCGTCATTTTAAATAAAAAATAGGAACTAAAATATAAATGTTTGAAAAATTTCTAAGATTTTTTATGGACAATGCACGGATGAATTATCTGTTGTTTGTTCTTGTTTTTATAACGGGTATCTACTCTTATATGAAAACCCCAAAAGAGATATTTCCCTCCTTTGAACTTGATATGGTCTCTGTTTCAGGGCATTATGCAGGAGCATCCATCGATATCTTGGATAGGATGGCGGTTAAAGATATAGAAGATGAAGTAAAAAATGTAGATGGTATCAAAGAGA
>JAOZKZ010000317.1 GCA_029935075.1 Campylobacterales bacterium | reverse complement strand
GCCGATGAACTTGGACTTAGAATCAAAGAGAAACGCCCCTATCCTGACTTTTTAACTATTGATGGTGGAGATGGAGGAAGCGGAGCAGCACCCATGGAGATGATGAGTCGCGTGGGATTATCCATCAAAGACTCTTTAGATATCGTTGTTGGTGAATTGGAAAAACAAAAAATCAGAAAACATATCAAAATCATCGCAAGTGAAAAAGTCCTCACTCCTGATGATGTGATAGAACTACTGGCTTATGGAGCTGATTTTATCAACATCGCTAGGGGATTTATGATAAGTGCAGGATGTATAAGAGCCCATGAATGTTCAGGGGCAAATGGCAGAAGTTGTCCAGTGGGCATTGCAACCATGGATAAAAAGAAAAGGTCAAAGTTTTTGATAGCACAAAAATCACAGAATGTGGCTTCCTATCATAAAAATTTGATTCAAGGTGTACGGTCGTTAATGGCTATTATGGGGATTAAGGATATAAGGGAGATATCAAAAAAGAAGCATTTAACAGAAATTTGACTAAACTTACTAAAAATAGAAAGGTTTTTATGAAACAATTTATCCTAATATCAACAATCTTCACAGCTCTACTTTTTACTGCTTGTGCCAACTCTGCATCTTCTGTAAAAGCAGATACAAACAGAATGCGATTTCAAAGTGTACCAGTTGAGCAAGCTACGCTTTTACAAACGGGAACAGAAAAAGATTCATGTGTTATTTGCGGTATGCATCTACCGACATTTTACAAAACAAGCCATGCAGCAGATACCAAACACGGAACAAGACAATACTGTTCTATTCACTGCGTTGTTGAAGACAATGAACTCAATAAAACAGACCTTAAAAACCTAAGAGTTGTAGATGTAACTAGCTTAAAATTTATCTCTGCAATGGATGCTTTTTATGTTGTGGGCAGCAAAAAGCCAGCAACCATGAGCCGTACAAGTAAATATGCTTTTGCTAAAAAATCAGATGCAGAGAGTTTTGCTAAAGAGTTTGGCGGTAAAGTTATGAAGTTTTATGATGCTTATGATGTGGCTACTAAAGACTTTACAGGGAAACGATAACATAATCAGCAAGCTAACTTCAGACTTGCTTTTTTATGTTACAATACAAGTAAAACATAAACTAAAAAAGGTTAAGAATGGGTGAAGCAATTTTAAATAACAATTTTTCAAATATCCAGATGGAACTTTTAAAGCTTTATGCCACCAATATTTCGGATAATGAACTGCAAGAAATTAAACAAAAGCTTGCTGAGTTTTTTAGTCAAAAAGCAATCAATGAAGCTGATAAACTTTGGGATGAGAATCAGATGTAAAATTTCCCAAAGTAAATGTTATTGATATAGAAAAGTTTATGACACTTCTTTAATCACTATCGAATTGGTTGCCATCTATATTTAGGGTCAATTACCTTTATAAATGGTACCTTTTCTGCAGTATGACAGGCATTGCAAATTTGCTTTGTCTGTTCATACACTTTCCAGATAGCCTGCTCATCTTTTTTATCTAATGCTGTTTTCATGGTCTTATAGTGAGTGTTCAAAAACATCGTTTCACTATTGCTTTTTCGTTTTGGTCTTCTTTGGGTTCCATTTTCTATAGCTTTTTTAATTTTATCCCATTGGTAATGTGCCAAGTCATAATTTTTATCTCCAATGGCAAAATAAAAGCTATTAAACCGATACCCAACTTCAACCATCGCAAGGTCAAAACCTCTTAGTTGCTTTT
>JAOZKZ010000025.1 GCA_029935075.1 Campylobacterales bacterium | reverse complement strand
ATAAAAGAGTTAGCAAAAGATAACAAGAAAGATACACCTATTGCTATCAGCATAAGAGCTTATGCTACAGATGACAAAGAGAAAATCGTTGTAGAGCGACAAACAACATTTGTCTATCCAAGATACGATGTCTTAGAAGAACATCGAAAATAGACCCCTTTAATAGTCTGTATCAACATAATGTTGATACAGACTAAACTTTAGAAACTAAAACTGCATTTCTTCCATTATGTTTCATAGCATATAAATTTTTATCAGCTTCTCTATATGCATCCATTACAGTCAAGCCTTCATAATTGACTACACTTACAGCACCAATTGAGACTGTAAGAAGATTGTATGGTTTATTGTTCATATGCTCAATTTTTTTATCTTCTATTTTAGACCGTAAATCATTGAAGTGATTATCAACATTTTCTGAAGATCTTGATTGTAAAATAACTGCAAACTCTTCTCCGCCAATACGAAAAGCATAATCACCTGAACGAGAAGTTTGTCTGTTTAAAATTTTACCAACAATCTCTAGTGCATTATTTCCACTATCATGTCCATAAGTGTCATTGTATGGTTTAAAATTGTCAATATCAACAATAGCAAGAATAAAAGGCTCATCTGCTCTTTTTGCCCTATTAAACTCTTCACTTAAAATTGTATCAAAATGTCTTTTGTTGTAAAGTCCTGTTAAAGCATCTGTAATAGCAAGTTCTCTAGCCTCTTCAATACTTGCAATAAGCGATGTATTCAATTGCTCTTGTTTCTCAAAAGAGATTGAAATACTCTTTTCATAAAAATATACTAAAGATGAAATAATGATAGAAACAGTTACAAATCTAGTATATGCCAAATATGACATGCCTCCCTCAGATACAAAATAATAACTACCTATATATATAATTAAATTAAATACTATAACTACTTTAAGAGCTTTTTGAAACCCAAGTAGGCTCATTATAACAAAAGGGAAAAGTAAAGCCCAAGCAGATACACACTCCTTAAACTGAAAATAAAAATTGATGCCAACTGCTAGTATAAAAAAGAGTGTAGCTATAAAAATTGAATTTTTTTCGATATCTTTAGTACTTCGTAATTTAAAAAAACCATAAAGTGTAGGAATTATAAAAAGAACCTCTATCACCCCAGGAAGTAATTTATCTTGAACAAATATATTACTAAAAGCAAAAAGAGCAAGAACAAAAATATTTATTAAATATCCAAGATTAATCATAATTAATCTTCTATAATCTTTATGACTTCCGTCTATATCTATATCTGACAATAGTATCTTTTTAAACAATGTATTACATCCAATTATATTTATGTTAACTTAATTTTATCTTATTGTATATTAAGTTATGCAGAGTATGTATATTTAAAGATAAAAAATTGACTCTATATTTTTGAAACTAAAACTTTATTTCTTCCCTTATCTTTCATAGCATATAAATTTTTATCAGCTTCTCTATATGCATCCATTACAGTCAAGCCTTCATAATTGACTACACTTACAGCACCAATTGAGACTGTAAGAAGATTGTATGGTTTATTGTTCATATGCTCAATTTTTTTATCTTCTATTTTAGACCGTAAATCATTGAAGTGATTATCAACATTTTCTGAAGATCTTGATTGTAAAATAACTGCAAACTCTTCTCCGCCAATACGAAAAGCATAATCACCTGAACGAGAAGTTTGTCTGTTTAAAATTTTACCAACAATCTCTAGTGCATTATTTCCACTATCATGTCCATAAGTGTCATTGTATGGTTTAAAATTGTCAATATCAACAATAGCAAGAATAAAAGGCTCATCTGCTCTTTTTGCCCTATTAAACTCTTCACTTAAAATTGTATCAAAATGTCTTTTGTTGTAAAGTCCTGTTAAAGCATCTGTAATAGCAAGCTCTCTTGCCTCTTCAATACTTGCAATAAGCGATGCATTCAATTGCTCTTGTTTCTCAAAAGAGCTGGTAATGCTTTTTTCATAAAAAAAGACTAAAGTGGAGATAATCATAGATACAGTTACAAATCTAGCAAAAGATATAAAGGATAGGTGCGTATCCGTCCAAAAATAGTAGGCACCAATATAAACAATTATATTAAAAACGATGATAAACCTTAAACCTCTTTTGGGACCGCATAAATTCATAGCGACAAAAGGAAAAAGTAAAGCCCATGCTACAATACACTCTTTAAATTGGAAAAGAAATAAAACTATAAGTATAGTGGTAAAAAGCAAGTAGCTCGCCAACATAGCACTTTTTTGTATATTTTTATCACTTCGTAATTTAAAAAAGCCATAAAGTGCTGGAACAATAAAAATAAGCTCTAATAAACCTGCTGTTAAATTATCATGCATAAAAATATGAGTAAAAGAGAACATAACATAAACACAAAAAGCAAGTAAATAACCAAGATTGGTCATAAGCAATTTTCTATAATTTTTATGACTTGTGTCTATATCGATATTTGAGAGAAGTATATTTTTATACAAAACCTATCTTTTTCCATTTCATTTTGGTAAGTATAATTTTACCTAAAAAATTTTAAACTAAGACACGAGCTAAAAAACTCGTATCTACTTTTTTATTTTTTATCTCCACCTGTAAATGTATCTTTTACAAATTTCATAAAACTTGTTCCTTCTACTGAGTTTTCATTCTCTGACAAATAGGTACTATTTTTATCACTTACTCCACTTTTAGAATTTTGTATCATATGAAGTTTCTCTTCTGCAACTTTCAACTTTTTATCTTTACGAAATAGTTCTGCTTTGATATTTAATACCTCATTTTGTAAAGAGTCGTGATTACTACTTTGTTGACTCTGTATCGTTCTTATCTGCTCTTCCCATGTGCTTTTATCTTTTTGAAGATTTACGATATTTGTATCTTTTTCAGTTATCTGTTTTTTAGTATCATTTAACGACTGTTGAAGGTTGAGAATGTTTGTATCTTTTTGAGTAACATCTTTTTTAACATTTTCAAGTGATGTTTGAAGATGACTATATTTTTGTTTGAGTTCAACCATAGCACTTTCATCTACTTTAACTATATCAGGTTTACGCTCTGAAAGTTCTTTTGTTATATTTTGCATTTTAGCTTTTAACTCTTGGTTTTCTCTCTCAACTACTTCTTTTCCAACTGTTCGTTTTTTATACTCATTGATAACATTATCTTTTTCAAGAATACTTTTTGTAAGTGTTTGAACTTTATTGTCTAACTCACTTCTTTGGTTTGTAAGTGTTTGAACTTTATTGTCTAACTCACTTCTTTGGCTTTCAAGTGTTTTTACTTTGAGTGTATGCTCTTCGCTCTTTTTCACAAGTGAATGACTAAGCTTTGCATTTTGCTCTATTTCATGTTGTGCTGTTAAAAGTTTTTCATTGTTGGTGCTATTGGCTACTTTATAATCATCAACAAGATTTTGAATCTCTGTCAATTCACTTCTTGCAAATCCTGCCTCTTCGTTGAGCTCACTAATTTTCATATCTTTTTTCAACAATAATGATTCAAATTCTATTTTTTCATCATCAATTAGTTTTGAATTACTCTCAAAATCACTTATTACGCTTTGAACATCTACCATTTTTTGATTTGACTCTTTTAGCTCATTTGCTTGTACAGCCATATGCTGTTTAAGCTGTCCATGTTTTGCAGAAGCAGACTCTATTTCTCTATCTCTAGTATCTAATAAATCACTAAGCTCTTCTATCTCAACTCCATATCTCTGCCTTGCATATGCACGAGATAGTAAGTATCCAAATAAAAACCCTAAAATCAAGGCTCCTACAAGGTAAAGCAATAATTCTAATTGTTCTGGTGTTAAATTCATTTCTATTTCCTTATATCTGTATTTATAGGCAGATTTTTACTCTGCTGTTGTTTCCATGTGAGGTGTTGCTACAAGTCCAACAGCTGCTCCCGTATCTCTGATTTCACTTAAAATCGCTCTAACCCTAGCTTCAGCATCTAGTGTAGTTTCCATAACAGGTGCTGCAACTATTTCACGCTTTGGTACTGCTCTTGCTTTGACAACTTTCTTTTTCACTATCTTCTTAGGGGTATTGCTAGTCTTCACATAGGGTTTTGCTACAGTTTCAACTGCTTCTATTTTTTCATCTATACTATCTTCTACTATAATTTGAGATTGCGTATCAAGTGTAGTATCCATAGTTGACTCTTCACTAATAACAGGAATATATACTGGTGTTTCGTCTATCACAGGTAAAGGTTTTTGCTCTACTTTTTTAACCTCTTGAGGTTTAATCTCTACTTTTTCAACAACTATCTCTTTTTTTACAGGTTCTGATTTTTTAATTTCACTTTTTTTCCTTTGTGCACTATCTGAAAGTTTCGAATGGTTCTCAACCTTAAATGTATCACTTTTAACACTATTTAAAATATCATCTAAGCGATTTTGTGCTTCTTGATCTTTGATTTTTCCTTCAATTTTTAAGACATTGCTTTCGATAAACAGTGAACCATTTTCAATACTTCCATCTGTCAAAAGTCCGATTATTTTTACCGTCGCATTTTGCCAAGCAGCATCTTGAATATCAGTTTCATAACGCATATCTTTGCTGCATTCACTTTTTTCACACAAAGTATTAATCTCTTTTGAAAGTTCTCCACTTTCATCATTATCAGACATCAAAGCAACAATTTGATTTTTTTTACCTGCCATAAAACCAAATGCTGGTGTAGAAATTCTCTCATTCGCATTTTGAACAACAACATCCTCTTCTGATTTGTTAGTATCCTCAACTACTGTAGAGGTAACTACTACTTCCTCTGTTGGCACAACTTCTTTGACAACATTTGTTGCTACAATTGGTGCTGAAACTGCATACTTACTTATACAAAAGTATAAGTAAAGTGCACTTAAAAGTACACCAAAAAATATGATGGTCTTACTACCCATTGGTACTCCTTTTCTATTATAAAGCTAAATTTAAATGCATTATAATAAAAGTTTCATTAAGGTAAATAAAAAATAGTTGTAAAAGTAGCAAGAAAGGTTAAATATTTTAAAGTAATAAGAGTTTTCTTAAGAAAAACTGAATTTTATCTAGTTTTTCTTAAGAATTTAAGGTTCAACTTATTGACAGCTTAAGCACTCCATGCTTCTATCTGCAACACTAGCTGCGTTTGCATCTGGAGATTCGCTTCTAAGATAATAAGTAGATTTTAGTCCAAGTTTCCAACCTAACATGTAAATATCATTTAAATACTTTCCACTTGCATTATTAAGCGTCATAAAGATATTAAGGCTCTGCCCTTGATCAATCCATTTTTGTCTCACAGCCCCTGCTTTGATTAGAAGTATTTGATCTAACTCATATGCTGGAGTATAATACGACCAAGTCTCAGGACTCATTTTTGGAGCTACAACAGGTATAAGACCACTTAAGTTCTCTTCAAACCATTTTCTTTTATAAATTGGTTCGATGGCTTGTGTGGTTCCTACTAAAATTGAAATCGAACTTGTTGGTGCAATTGCCATCAAATATCCATTTCTCATACCATCTGTTTTGACTTTCTCTTTTAGGGCATTCCAATCATAAGTGTAACCAAACAGACCGCCACGGTCAACAAGCTTTTTAGCCTCTTCATTTGCTACATCGATAGGAAAAATTCCTTTGCTCCAACTTGAGCCTTCAAATTCTGCATATTTTCCTTTTTCAAGTGCAAGATTTGAAGATGAATGTATTGCATTGTAACTAACTGCCTCCATAATCTCATCTATCTTTTCAAAATGTTCAGAACTTCCCCACATGATAGCCTGCTCTGCAAGCATCTGAGCTTCTCCCATAACGCCAAGCCCAATAGAACGCGTTGCAAGATTTGTCTGTTTTACTTTATCAAGCGGATAGAAATTCAAATCAATAACATTATCAAGCATTCTAATTGCTGTTGGAGTAACTCTCTCTATCTCTTCTTTTGTATTGATTTTTGAAAGGTTAATACTCGCTAAATTACAAACCGCAGTTTTTCCATCTATCTTCTCTTTTTCAACGATAAAAACTTGTTTACCATCTACACAATCAAGTGCTGTAACTTTTTTAGCCAATTTTACAATTCCAGAATCTACTTTTACCTCTTTATTTTCATCAATAATAGACACAGAACCATCATCAAATGTCAATTTTATATCATAATGGTTAGGGTCAGTGTTTTGAAAAATTTCTGTACAGAGGTTTGAGCTTCTGATAAAACCAGCATGTGCATTTGGATTTACTCTATTTGCGTTATCTTTAAAACAAAGGAAAGGATTTCCCGTCTCAAAGTAGCTTAACAACACTTTTTTCCAAAGCTCTTTAGCACTTATCGTCTCTTTAATAATATCTGGGTCATTTTCATACTCCACATATCGTTTCTCAAATGCTTCACCATGAAGTTGTGGTAAATCTTCCGCATCTAGTGGATCTAAAAGTGTCCACATACCATTCTCTTCAACTCTTTGCATAAAAAGGTCATTTATCCAAAGTGCAGGAAACAAATCATGTGCACGACGACGCTCTTCACCTGAGTTTTTCTTAAGGTCTAGAAAATCAAGTATATCACTATGCCATGGTTCAAGATAAACCGCAATTGCACCCTTTCTCGTTCCTAGTTGATCAACTGCAAGTGCAACATCATTAGTAATTTTTAAAAATGGTACAATTCCACCTGCTGCATTTTTATGTCCATCAATTGAACTTCCAAGTCCTCTGACCTTTGACCAATCCCAGCCGATTCCTCCACCAAATTTACTCAACAATGCCATCTCTTTATAGGCATCAAAAATCCCTTCGATGTTATCAGGCGTACTTCCGATATAACATGAGCTTAGTTGATGTCTTGGAGTTCTTGCATTTGAGAGTGTTGGCGTAGCTAGCATGACCTCAAACTTTGAAATCAAGTCATAAAACTTTTTCGCCCAATCTTGAGGGTTAAACTCATTTTGTGCTAAAAACATTGAGATTGCCATGAACATATGCTGTGGTAATTCGATAGGGTGACCTTGTCTGTCTTTTAAAAGGTATCTATCATAAAGCGTTCTAACGCCTAGATAATTAAACTGCATATCTCTTTCAGGCTTGATATAAGCATCCAAATCAGCAAGGTCATATTTCTCTTTGAGACCCCTAACAATTCGCCCTTCATCTTCACCTTTTTTGAAATACTCGTCTAATTTTACATATCCCGTAAAAGTACTTACTTTGTGATAAAGGTCATAAAGGAACAGTCGTGCTGCTACAAAAGTCCAATCAGGTCTATCAACATCAATTTTATCAACAGCCGTTTTGATAAGGGTCAGTTGTATCTCTTCTGTGCTTATCTTATCACGAAATTGTATATGTGCGTCAAGCTCTAACTCACTTTGACTTACATTTTCCAACCCTTCTACAGATTCACATGTATACTTTTGAATCTTGGTAATATCTAGCGGTTCAATTCTTCCATTTCTTTTGGTTACAGTTAACATTTTGCTAGTCATCCTCTAAAATACCCTTTTAAAAATATTGTCTATGTTCTTGGTGTAATATGAATAATCAAAACACGCTCTAATCTCTTCTTCACTTAGTTTTGAACCTAACTCTTCATCCTCTAAAAGATATTCTAAATAGAGGCTTTCTCCATCGCTGTTGAGTGCTGATTTACCCTGCTGAATATCTGCCCAGACTTTCATCGCATTTCTCTGTACAATTTTATAAGCATCTTCTCGACTCACTCCCTTTAACGGAAGCTCTAATAAAACACGCTGTGAAAATACCAATCCACCAGTCAGGTTTAGGTTTTTCATCATGTTCTCTGGATAGACAACCATCTTATCTATCACAGAATTCAAACGATGTAACATGAAGTCAGTTGTGATAAACCCATCAGGTAAAATAAACCGCTCAACGCTTGAGTGTGAAATATCTCTCTCATGCCAAAGTGCTACATTTTCCATAGCTGGCATTGCGTAAGAACGAATCATCCGACAAAGCCCCGTAATGTTTTCGGTCAAGATTGGATTTCGTTTATGTGGCATAGCAGAACTTCCCTTTTGCCCTTTTGCAAAAAACTCTTCAACCTCATAAACTTCTGTTCTTTGATAGTGTCTTATCGCAACTGCAATCTTTTCACTAGTTGAAGCCAAAAGTGCTAAAGCATTCATCAAGTTTGCATATCTATCTCTCTGAATTACTTGATTTGACACAGGAGCAGGTTTAAGTCCTAAATCTTTACAGACATACTCTTCTAACTCCATTGGTGCATGTGCAAAGTTACCCATAGCCCCGCTAATTTGTCCAACTGAAATGACTTCCATAGTTTGTTCAAGATTTTTAAGATTTCTCTTCATCTCATCATACCAAATAGCAAGTACCAAACCAAAAGTAATAGGCTCTCCATGAATACCATGGCTTCTTCCCACCATCAAAGTCATCTTGTGCTCTTTAGCTCTTCTCTCAAGCGAGTTCATAACCATCTTCACATCTTCGATAATAATCTCAAGCGAATCTCGCATTTGAAGTGCAACCGCAGTATCAATACAGTCAGAACTTGTCATTCCATAATGCACCCACCTACTCTCTTCGCCTAGAGAATCTGCAACGCTTGTTAGAAATGCAATAACATCATGACGCGTTACTTTTTCAATTTCATCAATCTTCTCAACGCTAAATGCTGCATTGTCTACAATCTTTTGACAATCTTCATCAGGAACAAGTCCAAGTTTATTCCAAGCTTTTACCGCTGACTTTTCAACTTTTAGCCAAGCATCATACTTTGCTTGTATAGTCCAATTGTTTTTCATCTCTTCTCTTGAGTATCTTTCAATCATTGTGGAGAAACCTTTTTGAATAGTTTTAAGTTTACATTAAATTCTAAGATAATTTAGTGTTTTTATATATAATAGATTTTAACCAACAGATTTTTAAAAATCGATTAAAAAGGAATTAAATTTGTCATACAAAATAAAGAAGTTTAATCTCAAAAGAAAAGTCAAAGCTTTTAAGTTTTTGTTAGAAAATTTTGATATCACTATGAAGGAGTCACAACGATGGATTGATAAGCACAGACTTGCATGTAATGGGCAAATTATAAACCAAAAAAACTTTGAATTAGAAGGCGAGGTTGAAGTTGCAGTTTTTGTTCCAAGCACTTTGGGATTGAAACCAATTTTTCAAACCAATGCTTTTGCACTCTTTGAAAAACCCTCTGGAGTATTGGTGCACCCATCAAGCAGACATACAGAATATTCATTAACCCATGAAGCAAAATACCTTTATGGGTCAGAAGCAAATATCGTGCATAGGATTGACAAAGAGACAAGCGGTTTAGTAATTGTCTCTAAAAATAGGAAAGTAGAAAGAGAGATTAAATCCCTGTTTGAAAATCGCCAAATCAAAAAAGGCTATATTGCATTAGTTGCTGGAGAGATTGACAAGGAACTTTTTATTGATGCTCCCATTGCAAAAAATCGTGAATTTTCAGAGATAAAACTTAAAGTTCGGATTAGTGATGAAGGTAAAGCGTCACAGACTATTATCAAGCCAATTAAATATTATGAAGATTTAAATCAAACACTTGTTGAGGCAATTCCACTCACAGGTAGACAACATCAAATACGAGTCCATTTGTTTCACGTGAAACATCCAATAATTGGCGATCCAATTTACGGAGTTGATTTTGAAACGGCAGATTTATATCTCAATGGAAAGTTAAGTGAAGCAGGGCGAATTAAAAAGATAGGAGCAAAACGGTTAATGCTTCATGCAAACTGGATAGAGTTTACTTACAAAAACCATTTTAAACTTTACTCAAAAAGTAATATCAATGAGCTCTTTAATCTTTATCAAAAAACAGAGCTTTAATCATACCACCAACACCAGCGATAAATACTGTTGCAACAAAAACTATCTGAAATATATCAAGCCATGTCATTATCTGTCTTCTCCTTTAATTGTCCACAAGCCGCAGAAATATCTAAGCCCTTGGATTGACGAATCGTGCATAATACTCCATGGTTGTTAAGATAATCTTTAAAACCCATCATATCTTTTTCAGTTGGTCTTTTAAATGGAGAACCAGGGTAGGGGTTAAAATATATCAGATTGACTTTTGCTTTGATTCCATGCAGAAGCTTCACAAGTTTTTTTGCACTAGTTTGGTCATCATTTAAATCTTTCATAACCAGATACTCAAACATTACCCTCTTTCTTGCATCTATAGGAAAGTTACGAACTGCATTTATAACCGACTCAATGTTATATGCTTTGTTTATAGGCATTAGCTTTTCTCTAAGTTCATCATCTACTGCATGAAGTGAGATAGCCAATAATATTCCTAAATCCATCTTTCCTAATTTCTCTATCTGAGCACTTAAACCACTTGTAGATATAGTTTGCCGTCTTGCACCTATCGCTAAGCCATCTGGATCTTTAAACATTTTTACAGCTTTAACAACATTTGCCATGTTATCAAGTGGTTCACCCATTCCCATGTAAACAATATTGACACTTCGATTTTGGGCAATATCGTTATCCTTTTTGATATAAATAACTTGAGCTAGTATTTCTCCTGCTGTAAGATTTCTTTTAAAACCCTCTTTCGCTGTAAGACAAAATGCACACCCTATTTTGCATCCCACTTGACTAGAAACACAGATAGAGAATTTTGTCTCATGGATTATATTACCCTCTTCATCTATCTTTTTCTTTTTCATCGGTAGAAGTACAGATTCCATCGTATATCCATCATGTAGGCGAAACAGATACTTCTTACTACCATCAGAGCTTACTTCTATTTTAACTGTCTCTAGAGGGTTTACGATGTACTCTTTTGCCAACTCTTCTTTGATGCTTTTTGGGATGTTTTTCATATCCTCAAATGTCTCTGCGTACTTTTGATATATCCAATGATAAATCTGCTTGGCACGAAATGATGGTTTTACAATCTCTTCTAACTCTTCTTTTGTTAAATCTAATATAGTCTTCATATGTATCTTTCTAACATAGTTTTTGCTTTTTCATGGTTTTTTATAAATTCTTTATGTGCATCTGCATTACAATAATTTGTAACGATAAATATACCTTTGACTGGTATTTCAAACTCTTGTGCAACTCTCACAACTGAATAAAACTCCATGTTTTCTAACTCAACATTTAAAGTTCTATACTGCGATGAAAGCTTCTCATTTGTAGTAATATAGTTACTAGAGTTTACAATATCAATTGTTTCACGTGAAACATTACTCTTGATTGGGGTATAAGAACCTCCTGTTAAAAAAGAGTTTTCAATATTTACAGCCACAGTTGACTCTACTATATCAAAAGGTTTATACTTTCCATAGCTCCCTGCACTTCCTATAAAGACAAGAGCGTCAGGCTTCTTATCCAATATAACTCTAGTCAGGTTCATAGCACTCGAAACTAACCCTATTCCGATAGGTGTTGCAAACTCAAAGCTCTCTATATCTCCTGCACAAACTATCACTTGCACTCCAACTGAATTGTAGGTGTTACACTCATTTTCTGCAAATCTTGTGTTGGTGTTGGAGCTGATACTGCATCCATATTCTTTGATTCCATTCTCATCATAGGCTGTGGATAGTAATGATTTACAGGAGTAAAAGATACACTATTTACAGTACATTGTTTCGATAATGAATCAGACAAAGAGTTAGCATAACTATCAGTCCAAATAATTGCTTCAAGTCGCAATGCATCAATTTTTCCACTTTTTTGAGCTTCACTCATAACCCATGAAACAGAAGAGGTACTGATATCCACCCTATTGTCATTTTTTTGACTATAAAGAGATACTAAAAAATTATTCAATTTATCAGAATCTTTTGAGCTTATTTGATAGTGCATGTTTCCTGCATAATCACTTTTATAACGATGGTTGTTTTCATATTTGTACTGAGGATGAACACTATAGTTTCCTCCCTTTTTTTCAACATCTTTATCCTCATCAATAAAGGTTGAAAACATACTCAAACTTTCAACAACTTCTTTTTCAGTTGCTTTTTTTACTGTGATATTTATCCCAGCTTGCAAAGTATCAGGTTTGATTTCAGCATCAAATGTCTTTGAAAAATTGATAGTCAATCCAAAAAGTGACACAGAGGATAGTGCAATTAAAGTAGCTATTCTCATATTAAATCCTTACTGGTATATTGTTCTCTCTAAGATAATGTTTCAAGTCCATGATATCAATCTCTTTAAAGTGAAAGATTGAAGCAGCCAAAGCAGCATCAGCTCCACCTTTTGTAAAAGCATCTTTCATATGTTCCATTGTCCCTGCTCCACCACTAGCAATTACGGGTATAGAAATGGCAGAACTTACTGCAAGATTTAGAGGATTATCAAACCCTGCTTTTGTTCCATCCGAATCCATAGATGTAAGCAAAATCTCCCCTGCACCTCTATCATAAACTTCTTTTGCCCACTCTATGGCATCAATTCCTGTATCTTTTCGTCCACCATTTAGATAGATATTCCATGAATTCCCTGTCCGTTTTGCATCTATTGCTACAACTATACATTGTGAACCAAATCGCTTTGAAGCTTCATTGATAAAATCAGGATTTTTAATCGCAGCGGAATTTACACTTACTTTGTCACAACCAACATTTAAAAGATTGTAAATATCATCTAGTTTTCGTATACCGCCACCAACCGTTAAAGGTATAAAAACTTCACGAGCCACCTCTTCCACAATATGAACAATCGTATCTCTTTGCTCATGACTAGCTGTAATATCTAAAAAAGTAATTTCATCAGCACCTTCATCGTTATATCTTTTAGCAACTTCAACTGGGTCTCCAGCATCTCTAAGTCCTACAAAATTAACGCCCTTCACTACTCGACCATTATCAACATCAAGACAAGGAATAATTCGTTTTGCAAAGTGTTCCATTGTTAGCCTTTTTGTTTTATGTTATCATGTATGCTATGAAAACAAGCCCAAATAGCCCATGTCCATGTGGAAGTAAATTGAAATATAAAAAGTGTTGTCAAATGTATCACAAGGGAGCAAATCCACAAGATGCTTTGACACTTATGAAAAGTAGATACTCCGCATATGTTTCACGTGAAACAATGTACATCATAAAAACAACACATTGGGAAAACCCACAATACACAGAAGATAAAAAAATTTGGAAACAAGAGTTAGATGAGTTTTGCAAACAGACAACTTTTACAAAACTAGAAATCCAAGACCATACTTATGATACTGTAACATTCAAGGCATACACGGAGCAGGGTGTTTTACATGAGAAAAGCAAGTTTATCAAAATTGATTCTCGATGGCTTTATCAAGATGGAGAAGTTTATAGTTAAGATGAATAGCCAAATAAGACAAAACAAAATGGATACCGTACTAAAAAACAAACAACCAAACTTAGAACTATTCTTAGACAATATACATGATTCACACAATCTATCTGCCATCATAAGAAGTTGTGACGCAGTTGGTATCATTTCGCTATATTATAGCAATCCAAAAAACCATAACTTTAAAATACACAAGACCATAACCCAAGGTGCTCACAGATGGGTAAACAACCACAAAATAAATAACGATGAAAAGATAGACTTTCTAAAACAGAAACAAAAAGAGGGATTTCAAATCATAGCAATGCATCTAGATAACAACTCCATACCATATAGAGAAATCAACTATACGCACCCAACCATCATAATCGCAGGAAATGAGAAAGAGGGCGTAACAGATGAGATACTAGCCATAGCAGATAAAACTACAATAATCCCAATGAAAGGTATGGTACAAAGCCTAAATGTCTCTGTAGCCACATCTTTAATACTTTATGAAGCACAAAAGCAATTAAAAGATGCAGGAAGATATACAGATGCACAACTAAGTGAAAATGAGAGGGAAGAGATTAAAGCTAAATGGATTTATAGAGATACGATTGCAAGAAGAAGTAAAGGAAAGATTAAAATGCCACCTGCATCGTAGAGCAATGAATACTTCCACCTTCTTCAATCAAACGCATTGCATTGATAGGAATTATCTCACGAGTAGGGAAAAGTTCTTTAAACAGCATTATCATCTCTTTATCCATAACATCATCATAAATTGGAAGCAGTACAACATGATTGGCAATCAAAAAGTTTGCATAAGTTGCAGGTAATTGGTTTCCATTTTTGTACTTATCTGAGGGTAGGGGAAGTGGAATTAGTCGATACGGTTTTCCATCAATTGTCCTAAATGTTTCTAACTGTTCTTTCATCTTTGATAGTTCATCACATGTTTCACGTGAAACATAAGCAATCGTATCCTTATCAATAAAACGAACTAAAGTATCTACATGTGCATCAGTATCATCCCCAATTAATGAACCATAATCAAGCCATAAAACTCTTTTTGCCCCTAAACTTTCTTTTAATTTATCCTCTATCTGTACTTTTGAAAAGGAAGGATTTCGATTGGGATTTAACAAACACTCAGTTGTAGTTAGGATTGTTCCCACTCCGTCACTCTCTATCGAGCCACCTTCTAAAACAAAATCTTCTTCAATAAGTTTAGAAACTCCAAAGTGCCATTTTGAATGCAATTGTTTTGTGACAGCATTATCAAGTTTGTAGTCAAATTTTCCACCCCAAGCATTAAACTGAAAATCAATTAACTTTTTCTCATCATCTTCATAAATAGAGATAGGTCCAAAATCCCTTATCCATGTATCATTGGTTTCAAGCTTTACAAATGAAATCTTATCATGGTAACAAAACAGCTTTTTTGTCGCATCAACATCATCACAAATTAAAATAAGCTTTTGGTTAAAACAGATAGAACTTGCCATTCTCACAAAAACAGAAATAGCAGACTGCAAATCATCTGCCCAATCACTTTTGGAGTGAGGAAAACTCATCAAAATACTATCTTGTTTTTCCCACTCCGCAGGCAGTCTCTTCATGAGAAAGTCGAATCAATGAGTGAAAGAATATCTACCATTCTATCATCAGCATATTCAATGACTTCATTGCCTTGGTTTATCTTTTGATGAAAAGCATCAATCGTTCCAGCAGAGGGACAATGATTTGCACCACCATAAGACTTACATGCATAAACTGCCCAGCTTCTTGCAACTTCCATCGCCTCTTTAAATTCATCAGAATTAAAATCACACTTTCCATCTAAAACAGAAATCATACCAGCACAAAAAGCATCTCCAGCACCAGTAGAGTCTACAAAATCATCCCCAAGCTCAACAGCTCGTGCCAAGAAAACAGAATTTACTTTGTTTTTCATAATGCCAATTGCACCAAATTTATCAAGCGTAATAATAGTTGAAATTCCTAAATCACTCAAGGCATTGACAATTTCTAAAAGGGTAGGTGTGTGACCATCATTTTTAAAAAACGAACGCACTTCATCTATATTGAGTTGAAGCACATCTATCAATGTTAACTTCTCTTTCCAAAAAGAAAATCCATACTTAAGCTGAGTTGAACCAAGATTACAATAGATAAACTTTTCACATGCACTAAAATAATCAATCGCAAAAATCGTACTCAGGTCTAAACTATTTTCATTGATATCCATTCGGTCATTGTGAATATGTCCAATCAAAACTGAAGTAGCATCAGAGGCAGAATCAATTTCATTTTTTAAATAGGGGAGAAAAAGATTTTCATTGTTTTCATCTTGTGCCAAAATAGTTCGGTGTTGACCCTCAACTATAATCATCGAACGAATAGTATTCAACCTATTTACAAAAAAGCCATCTCTTGTAACATGAGCATGCGTTGGAGAATTTTTCTCGCAATGAGAAATTAAAGATTTTTGAATACCATGCCCGATATTGTCATCCCCAATATACAAAAGAGGGCAGACACAAACACCTGTACCCATAAGCCGAAGTGCATAGTTTAGCCCACCACCGCCAAATAACTCTTCAATATCCACGAAGTTTTTAGACCCCTGAACGATATCCGTTTTACTTTTAACAATATACTCAATATTTGCTCCGCCGATTACAGCGATGTTTCCCTTGTTCATGTACACATGTTATTATAAATGCTCTTAAAACTAAAAAGAAACAATAAGGTTTAATTAATGTATATTAAATATCATGTATTAAAATAATAATTATAGAGGAAATTTATGAAACTAATAATTTTAGCACTACTCTTTACAACGGCGTTGCTTTCAAAAGAGAATACAAACTATGACAACATCATCCAAGCAATAAAAGTGAACAACTTAAACAAAGTAAAAACACTAGTATCACATGGCAGCGAACTAAATACAACCAATAGATATGGTGAAACCTTGCTACACATCGCAGCTAGAGAAGGTCGTCAACATATAGTCGCATTTCTTGCAGAACAAGATATCGATGTAAACATAAAAAACAAATCCAATGCTACAGCACTACATGAGGCTTGCACAAAAGGAAACTACATCAGTGCTGCTACTTTGATAAAACATGGTGCAAAAGTGAATGAGTATGATGATTATGGAAACACAGCAATTCACAACGGTGCACTTAGAGGAAACCTAAAAACTGTAAAACTTTTGATAGAGAATGGAGCAGATTTAAATGCAAAAAATGAACTAGGAGAAACGCCTCTTCATCAAGCTTCATGGGGAGGACATACAAAGATACTCTCAACTCTTCTAAAACATGGCGTTAACCCTTCTGTACAAAACAGTAGAGGAGAAACACCACTTCACATCGTGACCCAAAGAGACAAAAAGAAGGCAGTAAAATTACTTTTGAAATACAACGCAAATAAAACACTCACCAATAACCTTGGCGAAACACCATTGGATATCGCAAAAAAGAAAAAGCTAAAAAAGATTATAGGATTGCTACAATAACTAAATGGATAAAAAACTACTCTTAGAAACATTGCAAAAAGTAAAACCTACAAAAAGCTTTTGGGGTATTTTTTCAGTAATTGTGATATTTATCACTCCTGAAATTGTAGCTTTTATTTGGGGTGCAGATATAAAGAGTTTTACTGATGCAAAAGTAGCAACTCCTCTCCCACTTCAAGAGGAATATGCCTATAAAGCACTTGGAGAACTTTTAGGTGAGGGTAGTTGGCTAAATTTGATAATTGGCATAGCAATTTTAATATGGGCTTTCTTTTAAGAAAATCTTATGAAAATTAAATAAATTCTTAAGTATATTTAACCTATAATACCCACTTTTACAATAAAGGCTTATTTTTGATTAAAGCAAAAAAGAAATTTGGTCAAAACTTTTTAAAAGATGAGTCCATTGTACAAAAGATCATCCAAGCGATGCCCAACGATGACAACATGGTTGTTGAGATTGGACCTGGCTTAGGTGATTTAACGGAAAAACTGTTACTACGATGTGAGGAAGTAACAGCTTTTGAAATTGACTTAGAGTTGTGCAAATATCTGAAAGATAAGTTTTCGGATGAGATTGGAAAAAAGCAACTAGAGTTGGTTTGTGATGATATATTAAAACAGTGGGGTGAGAGTTCACTTTATGCTGAAAAATACAATTTAATCGCAAACCTTCCCTACTATATCGCTACCAATCTTATCCTCAAGGCACTTGATGACAATAAGTGTCAATCTATCATAGTGATGGTACAAAAAGAGGTTGCTGTAAAATTCTCTTCCAAGGTGGGAGATAGAACATATTCAGCACTCTCTATCTTGGCAGATAGCATTAGTGAAGCTGAGTTACTTTTTGATGTGGGGGCAGAGTGTTTTGACCCACCTCCAAAAATAACTTCGGCAGTTTTAAAGTTGAGTAAATTTACAAATTATGAAAATCTTTTTGAGAGTCAAAAAGAGCTTGATCAATTCAAGAGTTTTCTAAAAGCAGCATTTGCCGCTCCTAGAAAAGTATTGATAAAAAACCTTGGGCAGATTGCCAAAAAAGAGGATTTGATTAAGATATTTGAAGATTTAGAGATACCGATAAACTTTAGACCACACCAACTCGCAAGCGAAAAATATCACCTATTGTTTAAAAATTTAAAATAATAGGAAAATATTCATGGAAGAAAATAACCAAGAGAATAATGAGAACAAAGAAGTTCAGAAAAAACCAGAAGTTCAACAAGCCCCAAATGTAAATGCAAATGCGAAAAACCCAAACAACAAAGCATACAAAGGCGATAAGCCAAAACCAAACCAAAACCAACAAAGTCGTCCTCCAAGACAAGGGCAAGGGCAAGGGCAAAATCAAGGTAACAAACCAAACAAAAAAAGAAGAGGACCTCCAAAGTTTTCAGCAAAGCTTGGAAACC
>JAOZKZ010000132.1 GCA_029935075.1 Campylobacterales bacterium | reverse complement strand
AAAAAAGATACTTATATGCTATAAAGGTAAATAAAACTTACCAAAAGTGTAAAAAATTGACCTAAATTTAAGTTTCAAAATTCAATTTTCTATAATTATACAAAATACTTCATAAATTTAAAACTTCCTAAAAGATAAATTATATTTTACCTTTATTGACTTGACTTTACTTTTCTCATATACTGACAGCGTAAAACAAATTTAAGGAGTTCAAAATGAACAAAGCAATATCAGTATTAGTAGGTTTAGGTTTAGCAGTTTCTCTTCAAGCAGGTTCAGTAAAATGTGATTTTCCAGTATTCAAATCAGAGCCAATTTGGAAAACAGTAATCAAAAAAATCCCTAAAAAACAATGTTGGGATGAGGTACAAAAATCTGCAATAGATTTTAAAGATAGCGGATCTAGTGCTTGTACAACTGGTGGAATTGTAGTTGCTAAAAAATGTACTGTAACTAAATGTAGAACAGTATATGAGAGCTACGAAGAGAAAGTATTAGTTGGATATAAAAACTTTGCAAAATGTGGTTGTGCAGTTATGACTAAAATCGATAGTTGTAAACTTAAAACAATTACAGGAACTGTAAACTTCTAATCAACGAAGACTAGCTTACCCAAAGGGATTTATTCTCCTTTGGGTGCATCCAACTCTTTCTTAAATTGCTCTAACCACTCAGAATTATCTTCTATAACATTACCTTGTTTTTTTAATATATTTAACTCTATAGATTCTAGCTCTTCAAGTGTTAAGTATTTTAGCACATAGGGTGCAATTTCCATCTCACCATCATAAACTTTTAGAAGCTCTTCAATCTCTTTTAGTTTTTTCTCTTTCTCATCCATGATTACCCCTTCTTAGGCATGCCAAATTTTTGTGTTATTAACTCCCCATTATCATCAAAATATAGATAATAGAGCCAATCTTTTTTTATAGGAAGTCCAACAAGATAACGAAGTGCTAAATTTGCTTGTAGTGAAGCTACATGCATAACGATAGGAGCTGCAATTCCTTCTGGCTTTTTATCACTTATCTTAAAAGCTGAAAAATCACTCTCGTCAAACATGCAGACTTGACCGTTAAATGCTTCAACTGATCCGTATATCCATGGTGTGCCTGCTTTCTTTGCATATGCATCTATTTGTGCTCTTACATAAAGATTATCAGTAGCATCTATGATAAGATCTACTTCTAAGGCTTCAAAAGAGAAGTTTTCAAAGTCCATATTTTTAGAAATTGCTTTTACATAAGGAGAGCGTGCAGAGATGAGATCTGCTAAAACATCACATTTGAAGCTGCCTTCATCTTCAGTTTTAAAAGCGATTTGCCTGTGGATATTGTGAATCTCAATCTTGTCGAAATCGATACAGTAAATAGTACCAATTCCAGAACTGCCAAGTGCAATTCCCAAAGAGCATCCAAGTCCACCACATCCGATAATAGCAATTGTTTTAGACTGAAGAGCATTTTGTTTCTCTTCTCCCCAAAGTTGTATCTGTCTGTGGAAGTAATCGTTCAAATCATACCTCTATCTCTAAGTTGGCTATGAAAACCCCAGTTTTGTCTCGCTTCATGGATATCTTTTTTCTGTATATCAATTACCATGTAGTCCTCTTTTTCACCCAAGGTATTCTCTATCTGACCATCTGGGTTAACAAGATAAGTATTTCCGTAAAACTTCCACAAACTTCCCTCATTGTCATCATATTTTCCAACACGATTTACCCGAAGTATGTAGAGATTATTTAAAAATGCCCTTGTTTTTAGAACTTCATTCCATCTTTGATTTGAGCCAAAAGTAGAAACTGATGGGAGTAGTACGATATCAACATTTTCACGCATAAATGCCAACCAGATAGGATCAAAATGCATGCCAAATCCATTGATAGCTCCAAAAGTAAAACCTTCATGGGTAAATATCATAGGTTTTGCAACACTATTTGCTTCATTATCAAAAAAGGTAACTTCATCCCAATGGTCAAAATCTATCAAAAACTCTTGGTTGATAAATTCACTTCCCGAATTTGAAAATTTTCCTATACATTTGTAGATTTTTTCTTCATCTACAATAATGATTGGAGCGATGATAACTATGTTGTATTTGAGTGCAAACGCTTCTAATGCTTCTATCTTATGTCGGCTTTGCTCTTTTATCATATATTTGGGCATTTTGATAAGTTCTTTGAAAAAACTATTTAAAACATATTCGCCAAGCACTGCTATACTAGCACCTTCTTCACTACAATTTTTTAAATACTCATTAAGTTTTGAGTTACTTAGGGGAAGTGTTGAGAGTTGCAAAGCTGCAATTTTCATCTTAACTGCTTTGTCTCATCTTTTTGATAAACTTCAAATTTCAATTTTGCCTCTTCTAAGAGCTTACTTGCCTCTTTTAACTCATCTGTACCATTTTTGTAAAGTGCAACGCTATCGCTTAGGGTGATTTCAGGGTTCATCAGCTTCTCTAAAATCTCTTTTGATTTTTCAATTCTCTCTTCAAAACTCATTTCACTCATTTAACGCTCCTTTAATGCATCTCTCACATGGTGTGCAAATTTATCAATTTCTACCAAAAAAGCGTCATGACCATAACTGCTCTCTATCTCGATATATTTAGACAAATTCTCTTTACCTATATTACCCATAGTTTGATGAATTTTTTCCATTTCTCTTGGTAAAAATAGTAAATCATTGGAAAATGAAATTAGTGTAATTTCTGAGTTAATTCGACCTAATGAATCTTCAAGAGAATCATAGTTTCGTGTCGCATCAAAGATATTAATCGCTTTTGTGATGTATAGAAAGCTAAGTGGATCAAACCAATTGACAAAGTTTAACCCGTTATAATCCAAATATCTTTCAATTTCAAATTTTCCAAATAACTCATATAATCCATCAGTCTGCACATAATTTCTACCAAATTTTTTATCCATAGAATCTGGACTTAGGTAGGATATATACCCACACATGCGACCCGTTGCAAGACCTGAAAGTCCAGACTCTTTAATCTCAACGGGGTCATAAAAACCATCTTTAAAAGCAGGGTCTTGGATAAGTGCCTCTCTCGCTACTTTATTAAAAGCAATTGCCCAAGGTCCTGTTGCATGAGTAGAAGCGAGTAGGATATGACAAGAAGCAAAATTAGGATGCTCAATAGCAAAACAAAGTGCTTGCATACCACCCATAGAACCACCAATCACCGCATGTGCTTTATGGATTCCTAGACGGTCAAAAAGAATTCTTTGTGCTTTTACCATATCACTAATGGTTATGACTGGAAATTTCATGCGATAAGGATCACTTGCGGGATATTTGGGACTCATAGGTCCAGTAGAACCAAAACAACTCCCAATAACATTGACACATATAACAAAAAAATCTTCTGTATCAATGGATTTTCCATCTCCAATCATCTCATCCCACCAACCAGCTTTTCTCTCTCCCTCATACTGTCCAGCAGCATGGTGGCTCCCTGTAAGTGCATGGCAGATAACGACGACATTTGATTTATCTTCGTTTAACGCTCCATAGGTTTCATACTTAAGTTCATATGGTTCTAGGATTCGTCCACTCTCTAGATAGAGTGGATTTGTAAAAGTTTCGGTATGTGTTGCTATTTTCAATTAACCCTCTAACGCCGCTTTTAAATCTTCAATCAAATCTTGACTATCTTCAAGTCCCACACTTAGACGAATAAGCCCACTAGGAACTCCAGCTGCTATGAGCTCATCGGATGAGAGTTGCTGATGTGTTGTACTTGCGGGATGTGTGATAATTGATTTACTATCACCGATATTTACAACCATGGTAAAAAGTTCTGTCTTATCAGCAATCTCAACCGCTTTTTCAAAACTCTCCACTTCAAAACTCAAAAGTCCACTATATCCACCACTCAGATATTTTTCAGCATAAGGGAAATTAACATCATTTTTGAGCCCTGGATAATTTACTTTTAAAACTTTTGGATGAGACTCCAAAAACTCTGCAATCTCTAACGCACTTTGGCTGTGTTGTTTCATCCGAAGTGGCAAATGCTCTAATCCTTGGATAAAAAGCCATGAGTTAAAAGGACTCGGAGTTGCTCCAAGATCACGAAGTAGGGCGAGTCGCATGCGAAGTGAAAAGATAGGAAGTGGAATATCTGTATAAACCAAACCATGATAACTTGCATCCGGTTCATTAAAATGTGCATATCTAGGATTGCCTTTTATCTTTTCAAGAATTGTGTTACTCTCAACCACAATTCCCCCAATCGCAAGTCCTTGACCTGTTGTATATTTGCTAGTTGAGTGTACAGAGATATCACATCCCAAAGCAAAAGGTTTACAAAGAATTGGAGTCGCAACTGTATTATCAACCGCTGTCAATATCCCATGTTTGTTTGCAATCTCAACAATCCCTTCAAAATCAGGAACATCAATACTTGGATTTGTAATACTTTCAAACAAGATAAGCTTCGTATTTTCATCTATCAAATCTTCTAATTGCTTAGGCTCATGGACATCAAAATACCTAGCCTCAATCCCAAATCTTTTTATCGTATGAGAAGTAAGCGTCAAAGTTCCCCCATAAAGTTTACTCGCACAGATGATATTGTCTCCAGCTTCTGCAACATTGGCGATAGTGTTAAAGATAGCCGCCATTCCGCTAGAAGTGGCAATCGCCGCTGCTCCACCTTCAAGTGCTGCAAATCTCTTCTCAAAAACATCTGTAGTAGGATTCATAAGTCTTGTATAAATGTTACCTAATTCTTTAAGTGCAAAAAGATTGGCTGCATGTTCTGCATCTCGAAATTCATAAGCGGTAGTTTGGTAGATAGGTACTGCCATGGTTGCTTGTGAATCTTTATCGTATCCTGCGTGAATTGCAATGGTTTTATCGTGCATTTATATCCCCTTATTTGTAATTGATTATTATACATTATATTGACTTTTGCTATCATGACCTATTATAGGAGGTTATCATGGACAATAGATTTATGATAAACATTGCTAAAGATGCAATTTTAGAAGAGTTGTTGCAAAAACCATTGATAGACAAAGAAAAATTGTTAAAAGAATATCCAAAGCTTTCAAAAAAAGGAGCTACTTTTGTGACTCTTGAAAAGCGTAAAAATCTTCGAGGTTGTATCGGTACACTTGTAGCCCATCGAACCCTTTTAGATGATTTGATTTCCAATGCCAAATCAGCAGCATTTAGAGACAGTCGCTTTCGACCTTTAACCCAATCAGAGTTTGACGATAGAAATCTAACGGTTGAAATTTCACTACTTAGTGAACCTAAATTGTTAAGATACAAAGATATCAATGATTTAAAAAAGAAAATTCGTGTTGGTGTGGATGGTGTGGTTTTAAAACAAGGCAATTATCAAGCCACTTTTTTACCTCAGGTTTGGGAACAACTTCCAAGATTTGATGCGTTTTTTACACACCTTTGTAAAAAAGCAGGAATGAGAAGTAATTGTCTTGAAAATAATCCTCAAATTTACCTTTACAGAGTGGAGAAGATAAAATGAGAAGAGATGCAGGTGTAAGAGGGCAATTTTACCCAAAAAGTTGCTCTGAAATTGAGAAGATGATAAATAAGTGGAACACACTTTTAGATGAAAAATTGAGTGATAAAAAGCTTTTAAAAGAGATACCAAGAGCGATTATCGTTCCTCATGCTGGATATATTTATAGCGGATTTACAGCAAATTTTGCTCATCGATTGTTGGCAAACTCCAAAGCAAAACGAGTAATTGTCATAGGACCAAGTCATCATGTTTATATTGATGGCATGAGTGGAAGTAAACAAGATTTATATGAAACGCCATGTGGAGATTTAGAAATTGATACTAACTATTTAGAAAAGATAAAAAAGAGTTTCCCAATTGAGTTTTCCCAAAAAGCCCATAGTGTAGAACATAGCACAGAAACACAAATGCCTTTTATAAAACACTATTTGCCTCATGCCAAAGTAATTGAGTTTATCTATGGAAAAGCTGACTATAGAAAAATTGCTAAGCTCGTAAATGAGCTTTTAAAAGATATCGATAATGTAGTGGTTATCAGTAC
>JAOZKZ010000024.1:4126-18282 GCA_029935075.1 Campylobacterales bacterium | reverse complement strand
CAGGACGAAGGGTATTTTTTTCATAACCATTCCCCTCAAGCGTAAACATTTTGTCGATAAGAGAGTTATAAAATTCGCTAATCGTTGCTACAAATTTTGCATACTCTTTATTGATTGCTTTTAAAGCAGAAAGTTTATCTTTAAAAAGTGTTAAAGTATCTGCCTCATCTTCACTCAAAATCTGGTCAATTGTTTTGCCCTCATTAGCAAGAGTAAGTTTTAACAGTTCGCTATTTAAAAGTGTTTTTTTATGTTCAAAAGAGGAGATTAAATTCTCTTTTGCTTGCAATCTATCACTAAGTTTATCATGTTGTGCTTCTTTGATATCTTCAATATCTGACTTCGTTAACGCAACCAAAGCATCAATATCTGCTATCGCACTCTCTAACTGTTTTGTGATCATAATTTGTCCTTACATCTTATATATATAATATAAATCGACATAAATACAAAAAACTTTAACTTTTTTAAAAAATTGAATATCTTTAATTTACTTAGGAAAAAATTTAATTGTTTTGTTCTTTTAGAAAGTTGAAAAGGAGTTGACTATACCCCATACCACCACTAAGTGCTTTTGACATGGTATCGTTGTACATGGAGTTATAAATTTTATCGCCAGCGTCTTTTCCAAAGAGAGGATTTTCTCTTTTTAAAGAGATATCCAAAATGCTTTTTATCATAAATGATTCAAAGTTATCCGTCTGCTCTTTTAGTTTTTTGTCATCATCAGTTAGTGTGATTTTTTTAGGGTCAAACGCAGAAATTGTTGCTAATGAATTATCAATTTTCATTAAATCAGTTCTAACTCAGCATTTATACCACCTGCTCTTTTAATCGTCTGCATCACAGCAATGATATCTTCTGGTTTGGCTCCCAATTTTTGAAGAACCCTTGCGACATTTGCCACAGTCACTTCACCCTCTTTCATTCTAACAACATTGTTATTTACAGAGATACTAGTCTCATCTCCATATTGGTAATTATTTGCATCTGATTTTGGAAGAGACGATGTTGGCATGATTTTTAAAGTCAAGTCACCATGTGTTACTACAACTGGCTCAATTGCTATATTTAAACCAGCTACTACGGTTCCCGTTTGTTGATCAATTACCACTTTGTTTGTCCCCGAATATCGAATATTTGTCTCATTTACGCGTGCTAAAAACTCTACCATGCTTAAGTTTGCAGGTCGTTGTAACTCAATAGTTCTTGGGTCAATGGCATTTGCCACTCCCCCTCCAAAGACTCTATTTAAACTTTTTTGAATTTTTGTTGCTACTGAAAAATCAGACTTTTTAAGACTCAATCTTATCATACTTTTACTACTGATATCATAAGCGACTTCACGCTCTACCAAAGCTGCATCAAAAATTTTTGCAACCGTTGATTTTCTACTATTTTTTCCACCAGGGCTAAAACCTTTATCGATACTTCCTTGAGCCAATGCATATACTTCTCCATCAACTGCTTTTAAAGGGGTCATCACTAGAGTTCCACCCATAATTGATTTTGCATCTCCAATAGAGGAGACCTCGACATCCAGACGGTCACCATGACGAGAAAAAGCAGGAAGTTTTGCCGTCACAACAACCGCTGCGACATTTTTTGATTTTACTCTTCTTGAATCTACTTTTACATTAACACTCCCAAGCATACTTGAAATCGCTTGTCTTGTAAACTCAGATGAAGAACCATCACCTGTTCCATTTAGCCCCACAACCAAACCATAACCGATAAGTTGATTGTCACGAACTCCGACAACATTAGTAATATCTTTAATTTTAGTAGCAAATAATGCTTGTGATAAAATAAGTAAAATAAATAGTGCTCTAAGTTTCAAAAACAGTCCTTTTATATAGTGACTATTTTAAAGCAAAAACTATGCCAAATAATAAGTGAGCGAACTTTTACCGAACTTTTTACTCTTTTTTTGTTTAAAGTTACCGATAATTTCAGGCATTTTTGTTTTAGTGGCATGTTCGATGATAATCATAGCAACAATCTCTTTTGGAGTATTTTCTATCAAAGACAATGTTTTTTCATAAATATCTTCCATGCCATCTCTGATATCAAAAGGAGGATCAAAATAGATATAAGCTTTTGCATCCAACTGGGCAATAAGTTTTGGATAAACCTCAAAACTATCCCCAAAAAATGTTTTAGTTCGCTCACTATCAATCATCTGGCAATTTCTCTGCAATACTTTATAAGCTTTTGCATCTCTCTCTATAAAGTAAGCAGACTTTGCGCCACGACTCACAGCTTCTAATCCCATAGAGCCACTTCCCCCAAAAACCTCAACAAAGTTTTGATCAATGATATCAAACTGTAAGGTATCAAACAAAGAGCCTTTAATAATTGATTTTGTACTTCGTGTTGTCATCAAAGAAGCAGACTCTAACTTTTTGCCTCTGTATCTGCCACCAGATATCGTAAGATGAAAGCTCATGAAATCTTTCGTGCAAGTTTTGCTATTTTACTGTGATGTTTTTTATTGAGTTTTTCGATGAAAGGCTGCATCTGCTCTTTGGAAGAGAGTGCTATCTCATTTTCTAACATCTTCATATAAAACTCTTCTAACTTCCAAAAAAGTTCTGCTTTTGTAAAAGGAACTCTGAGATCTGCTTTTTTATTGTGACTTACTAACAGAGTTGGCTTGTTTGAATGAAAGAGTTTATCACAAATAACAAGTTCAGCATACGCATCTGAAACAATATGACCCTTCAAATAACTCTCTAAAGACTTCTTCAATAAAAGCGAATCGCATAAAAGAGCAATTTTCATAAAACATCCTTTTGTCACAAATAGTAAACTTTTTCTGATTTTATCACAAATTGTTATAAATTTTAAACATAGCTTATCAAGTATCACAATTGTGAGCCGATGTACTTTTTAGAAAGACCTAAATTTATTTGGGTTAGCTAAAGGAGTAGCAATGGAATCCATGACGATAACGCCAAGTACTCAACCTATGGTTAGTACACCACCGCCAAGCAATAGTGTAGAAACTAAAGTCGAAGCGAAGGTTATAAAACAAACAATTGAAGCAAATGTACAAAAACAAGAGCAGACAAAACAAGGTAACCAGTCAGTAAAACCCGAAGAGGTTTCACAAGAGTTTAACGATATGTCAGACTCATTAAACCTTGATGTTAAGTTTGCCTATAACGAAAAAATAGATACGGTTTATATCAGTGTAACCGATAAAAATACAGGAAGAGTGATACAAAAACTTCCAACCGAAGAAGCAATGAAGATAAAAGAGAGCATGAAAGATTTAGTCGGTGTGCTGTTTGATAAAAAAGGATAACAGATGGCAGGTGCATTAAGTACTCTAGGACTTGGAAGTCAAGGGGTTTTAACCAATGATATTATTGATCAGCTTAAAGAGGCTGATACATCCGCTATAATTAAACCTATAGAGAGAAAAATTGATGTCTCAAACACTAAACAGACAGCACTATCAGATATCAAGAAACTTGTTAACGATCTCAAAGATCAAATTGTTACACTTTCAGAACCAGAGCTGTATCAAAATAAGAGCAGTACCTTAACAGGTAGTTCTATAACTGTTGATGCTTCCTCTTTAGCAAAGGTTCAAAACTTTGATATTAATGTCAAATCATTAGCAACACGAGATATTCAAGAGTCTAAAATTGGCTTTGCATATGATGAGGCATTAGTAGAACCACAAACATTAACATTTACCATTGATGGCACAGGCTATGATGTTGAAATTGGGATAACTGACAACTTAAAAACAGTTGCAGAAAAAATCAAAACAGCAACAGATGGGAAAATTGAGGCTTCTGTACTAAATGTAGGAGGAACAGATCCCTATAAACTTATTTTAAAATCTTCAGATACTGGAGTTGACAGTAAATTTACTGTTACTAGTACGGAAACTGATTCAGCAAAAAGTCTTGCTTTTGATAGAATTGGTCTTGAACCTAAAGATGCAGAGATTGAAATTGACGGAATAACAGTTTTTAGAGCAAGTAACACCGTTGATGATTTAGTTGATGGTATTACATTAAACCTCCAAGCTGAGGGCATAACCTCTGTAAAAGTTGAATCCAATCATGAGAAACTTGTTGAAGAGATGGCTGCTTTTGCTGAAAAATATAATACCGCCATTGAAAAACTATCTGCAGTTACTAAATATAATAAAGAGAATAAAAGTGCTGGCGTCTTCCAAGGAACCAGTGAAATTAGAAACATTACTGCCGATTTGAATAATGTCATAAGCAGAACCATTACATCCGAAGGTAAAACAATCGCAGATTTTGGCTTTGAAATTGAAAGAGGTGGTACACTAAAGTTTAATGAAACAGATTTTAAAGAGATGCTAAAAACAGATGCTGGAAAAATGGAAGATTTTTTTAGAGGAACAGATGGAGAAAATGGTCTTTTCAATAAATTTGAAGATAAACTTTTTGATATTGTGACAAGTTCAACTGGTGCTCTAAAATCGCTAGATAAAAATATTGAAAACAATTTAAAAGCACTTATAGAGGAACAAGCTAAAGCTCAAACGAGATTGGACGATAGGTATGCAATCATGACAAAAAGATTTGCAGCATTTGATGGTGTTATAGGTAGACTAAGCAGTCAATCAGACATGCTATCATCTATGATAGATGCACAATACGCAGATAAATAAAAACGACTAGTCGTTTGGGCTCTCTGCGAAGATCTCGATGCCCCTTGAGGGTAGAACTTAGTGTTAGCGTAGTAAAAGGGGCTTTGCTCCTTTTGCGTAATTAAATGAGAAAAAGGAGGAATAATGACAAATAGAGCATATCAAGCATACAACCAAAATCACACGGCGGTGCAAACACCGGAGAAACTAATAGAGATGTTATATGAGGGTCTTTTAAGATTTACTTCATTGGCAAAAAGAGCCATTGAAGAGGGAGATGCTGAATCTAAAGCAAAATGGATCAACAAATCCTCAGATATTTTCATAGAACTTATAAGTTCCCTAAGCAATGATGGTACAGAGATGACAGCCTACTTAAGTGGACTCTACATGCATCAGATAAAAACACTCAACAAAGCAAACATTCAAAACTCTGCTGGCGAGTTAGATAGCATCATCCATGTAGTCAAAGTACTACTTGAGACTTGGAAAGAGGAGACTACAGTTGAATACGAAATGGCTTAAATCATTTAAAATAGCAATTATAGAAGAAAATGTAGATGCTATAGACTCACTTCTAAATGAGATACCAGAATTTAGAAGAATAGACGACATGAGAGAAGCATATGCCTTAATAGGGGAAGCAAAAAAGCGATTTGAAAATGAACAGTCAAATATCCAACAGAAGATGAATAAAATGAAACAAGCAAAAAAGTTTTTAAATGTAAATATGCGCGAACCTCAACTTGATGAGGTTTATTAATCCTAGTATTAATAATTAATACAAAATATTTATAAATAGTTTAATTTTGACACAACTTTGACATTTCTTGTTGTTATACTTACAAAATCAAAAACAACAAAGAAGGAAAAAAGATGAATTGGATTGAACTATTTAAATTAGCACTAACAAGAAGAGATATTATAACTATTGATAAACTGGTACAGGAAGTACCTGATTTTAGAAAGATGGAAGATATGAGAACCGCATATACACTTATAGAAGAAGTTAAACAGACATTTGAAAGAGAACAGCATATCATCCAACAGAAGATGAATAACATGCATCATCACGCATCTTAGTGGTGGTGTTCAGCCTCACTATCGTCATATGGGTCTAGATGCATATTCATCACCCATTCACGAGTAGGATCTAGCAAAGCAATTCGCTCTTCGATACGATCACTGATACGATGAGCCTCTAAAAGTAAAATCTCACTTGTAAACACCAAATGTACATCTACAAAATTATTGTGTCCTGAAGTTCTAGTTTTAAGAAAATGGTAACTTGTTAACCCCTCTTCACTATCTATAATATGTTCTATATGTTCAACTTCTCTTTCTTCCAATGCACCATCCAAAAGTACATAAACACCCTCTTTGATAATCTTATACGCTTCAAAGATAATATAAATAGCGATAAGCCCACCGATAATCGAATCAATAATCTGCCAAGAAGTAAATTGAATCATTACCAGCGAAACTAAAATCGCACCATTAGTAAAAATATCAGTTTTATAATGAAGGGCATCTGACTTTATAACCATAGAACCTGTCTTTTTTGCCACATAGTTTAGATAAAGAACCAAGGCAATTGTGATAACCAAAGAGATTAACATGACGATGATAGAAGTTTCAAGAAGTTTAGTCTCTTCTCCACCAAAAGCTTTACGAATCGCCACATAAAAGATATAAACACCAGACATGGTGATAACCGTACCCTCGATAACAGCTGCTAATGCCTCTATCTTCCCACGCCCATAGTTAAAAACTTTATCAGCAGGTTGTTCTGATTTTGTCACAGCAAAAAAGTTAAACATAGAGACGATAAGGTCAAGGACTGAGTCAATTGCACTAGCCAAAACAGCAACTGAACCGCTCATGATTCCTATGGTAAGTTTTATAAAAATTAAAAGTGTAGATGTGGCACTAGCAACGAGTGTGGCTTTTTTTTGTAAGGTCATAAAGGCTCCGAATAAATTTCACATATTATACAATCAAAACTATAAAATCTTAGGCAGATGCCACTCTTTATAAAATGCTATAAACCTCAAAGCAACTCCCACAAAAAATACATTCATGATTGTAAGAAAATTCAACAGTTCAACAACACCTAAAACATAGATAAGAACACCAACAAAAATTGCAACCGTTCCATAAAACTCACTTACTAAAACTATAGGTATTTTATTGATAAGCATATCTCTCAAAACTCCCCCACCTACAGCGGTAATCAAAGAGAGAAGTATTACGCCGAAAAAATTAAACTCTGCCTCAACTCCGATAAGTGCTCCAGAAATGGCAAATGAAACAAGCCCTAATGTATCTGCAACCATGAAGAAGGTACTTTTTTCGATATTGGAAAAGCGTTGAAGTTTAAATAAAATTGCTATCAGTACAACAGTTATCACTAAAATAGAAGCTAGGTTATTACTAAAGGCATACAACTCTCTTCCTACTAAAACATCACGGATAACTCCACCACCAAGAGCGGTAAGAAATGAAGCGATAAAAACACCCAAAATATCTAGCTTACTAGAGACTCCTATAAAAAAGCCACTGAGAGAAAAGGAGAGTATCCCGATAATCTCAGCAACTTCTATGATAGTCAATCTTGGTCAACTTTAGCAATATTTAGCGTACTTATCAAGGCATTTATAGATGCATAAGAGATATTATCCCCTACTCCCACACCATAATAAGTTTTACTATTTGTCACAACTGCAAAATAAGCAACAGCTTTGGCATCTGAGCCATGAGAGAGTGCATGTTCAAAATACTCAACTATCTTAAACTCTAAACCCAACTCTTTAAAACCGTTACTCACAGCATCAATGATACCACCAGCTGTAATCTTTTGAAAATGCTTCTTTTCTCCGATACAAAACTCACCCTCAACACTTGAGTTTTTATCATCAATTTCAATTTTAAAATCACTTAAACAGTAGTAATCATTCCGATTTACAAACTGCTCCTCAAAAAGATTTAAAATCTGCTGTTCACTTAAAATCCCATCTACTTTTTCACTCTCTTTTTGTATAACTTTTCCAACCAACGGCTCCATTGATTTTGGAATTTTATAACCATAGTTGGTGTTTAGGATATAAGCAACTCCACCCTTACCCGATTGGGAATTTATCCTAATGATTGACTCATAATCCCGACCAACATCTTTTGGGTCTATTGGAAGATAAGGTACACACCACTCTTCTTTAGATTTTTGAAACTCCATACCTTTTTTAATAGCATCTTGATGTGAACCACTAAAAGCAGTATAGACCAAATAGCCCACATAAGGGTGTCTGACATTGGTCGAAATCTCATTCACACTCTCAACGGTTTTAACTATCTTATCCACATCTGAAAAGTCAAGCTTAGGGTCAACACCCTGCGTAAACATGTTCAATCCAACAGTAAGGATATCAACATTTCCAGTTCGCTCACCATTTCCAAGCAAAGTTCCTTCAACTCTGTCAGCTCCAGCCATCAATGCTAATTCAGTTGCAGCGATTGCAGTACCTCTATCATTATGGGCATGTAAACTTATCAAAACACTCTCACGCCTTTTGATTTCACGACACATCCACTCAATCTGATCGGCATAAATATTTGGTGTTGAAGACTCCACAGTTGCAGGAAGATTTAAAATCACTTTTTCATCTCCTTGTGGATCCCAAGCATCAACTACAGCATTACAAATATCTCGTGCAAACTCTAACTCAGTTTGGGTAAAACTCTCAGGCGAATACTCAAATCTGACATTTCCCTCAAATCCATTAAAATACTCTTTTATCCAAGAAACACCCTGCAAAGCAATCTCTGTAATCTCTTTTTGGCTCTTTTTAAAGACAATTTCTCGCTGATTTGTTGAAGTAGAGTTATAAAGATGCACTATCACATTTTTAGCACCTTGTAACGCCTCAGCACTTTTTTTAATCAAATGCTCTCTAGCTTGTGTTAATATCTGAATCGTAACATCATCAGGAATCAAATCATTTTCAATCAAATAACGGGTAAACTCGTACTCAACTTCACTCGCACTTGGAAACCCAACCTCAATCTCTTTAAAACCCATCTCAACCAACAACTTAAAAAACCGCACCTTTTTATCTAAGGTCATCGGTTTTATCAACGATTGATTTCCATCTCTAAGATCTACACTACACCATACTGGTGCTTGGGTAATCTCATTATCTGGCCATGTTCTTTTTTGTATATCTATTTTTTTAAATTTTGTATATTTCATAATATTTCTCTCTATTTATATGTTGTCAATATAGCATAAATATATGCAAACTTTGTAAATTGGAATTGTATTAGCGTCTAAAAATTAGAAGCTGAGAAGTAAGAGTGAGAGCAGGAGAAATGATTTCGTTCTAGTAGTAGAGTTTTGAACTGTTTGATTTTGTATCATGGTTTCTCCTTGTTTGAATTTTTCGTATTGTAGCATATTTTTGGAAATGAAACAAATTTTTGCTTACACAATTTAACATCATAAGGAAAAAAGAAAATAATTATTAAATAATTTGTAAAAATCAACTATTATTTTTTCTTATACCAAATTTTAAGCTTAAATAAACTCTTGGTGTATTATAATAAATAGTTATAAATAATTTTAAGGAGAGCATCATGAAAAGAGTTTTGTTGGCACTAATTTTGTCCAGTTCAATTACATTTGCACAAAGTGACGCAGAAAAACAAACAGAGAGAGTACAAACCATGCAGGATTTAGAGTCTGCAATGTCATTTATGCAAAAAGGTTTTTTGTATAACAATGAGGGAATGATAAAAAAAGGAGTTATGGATTTTAAAGATAAGTTGAGAAATATAGACTCTTTTGTAATTGATGTAGAGAATAAAGGCGAAGATAGATCCAATAGATTTAATCCAAGAGCTTATGCTAGTGTTGAAACAAAAGCGATAGCAAAACTTGTTGATGGTGTTATGGATAATTTTAAAAAGGGAGACAGAGATGAATCTATCAAGTATTTTCATAAAACATTAGATAGATGTCTTACATGTCATAAGGTAGTTAGAAAGTGGTAAAATAAAGCGAGGGATTAAATCTATTAAATTAACGACAAAGGAAGTAATTCCTTTGTCTACGCTAACGCTAAGTTCACTTCAGCAGAGTGCTCACGCACAGATAAACCGTGCTTGAACTTTATTACTAATGTTTCTGTTTTTTAGCCGCCGTTGCCCAAGATACTAACATATCTACAGTCGGAACCTCTGGAACAATTGGATTTTTCGCATTAAACTCAGCCATCTTACTTTGAAGTGAATTCACACTCATTTGTGTTAACTCTTTTCTTGAAGATACACCTACAGTTTGTATAATCTCAGCATACTGCCCACTAACACCTGGGATTCTCATAAGATCTGCCATACAAGCCCATGCTCTTACAGCATCAAAATCAACTTTCATCTGTTTAGATGCTTTTTTCGTAGCACCATTATCTCTTAAAAATTTATTCGCTAGATCACAAGTGGTATTTACACCCATGTTTCTAAATTTTTTGCCATAACCCGGCCCGATACCCTCAACTTCTTCAATTTCATAACACTCATTCATGTCATCTTCAGATGATGAAGTTCCCGTATTTGAAGAATCAATTGTAGCACTATCTGGATTTTTTGCCCATTGTGAAATCAAATCTAAAGAGGGGACTTCAGGAACGATAGCGTTAGTGGCATTAAATTTTGTCATCTTATCATGTAGTGTTTGTGCATTAAATTTACTTAAATCCTCTTTTGAAGATACCCCAACAGCCTGCATGATTTCAGCATACTGACCGTCAACTCCTGGAAGTCTCATGATATCTGACATACTTGCCCACGCTTGTATCGCTGCGACATCAATTCCTGTTTCTTGAGCTGCTTTTTTTGCTGCATTGTCATCATTTAAATACGCTTTAGCAAAATCACAAGTGGTATTGATTCCCATATTTCTGAATTTTTTTCCATATGCTGGTCCGATACCCTCTATCTCTTCTACTTCATAACACTCATTCATATCATTAGCTGTTGTTGGAACTTTTTCTAATGCCGCTGCAATTTTAGCACCATCTGGAGCTTTCATCCATTTTAAAATCAACGCTAATTCTGGAACCTCAGGAACGATAGGATTGCTTGTATTGTACTCTGTCATCTTAGAGTGGAGTTGTTTTGCATTGAGCTTTGTTAACTCATCTCTTGAATCTACACCAACTACTTGCATAATTTCCGCATACTGACCATCCACTCCAGGAAGTCTCATAAGGTCTGCCATACTTGCCCACGCTCTTATAGCATCAAAATCAATTTTGGTTTCATTTGCTGCTTTTTTTGTAGCATCTTTCTGATTTAAAAATCTATTAGCAAAATCAACAGTAGTGTTTATACCCATTGCATTGAATTTTTTTCCGTAACCCGGTCCGATACCCTCGATTTCAGTTACATCATAAGAATCTTCTAAATTTCCTATCGCACCAAACAACTCTTGGTCTGCACTAAATAACTCAGCTTTGGCATCATCAGCTTCTGCTTGTACTAAATTTAGACTTGTTTTTAGAGATTGTCTCTCTTTATCTGCTTCACCAATTTTTGAGTCATAATCACTTACAAGACCTTGCATTTTTGTTGACCAGTTTGACTCTGAACTTTCAAGTTTTAATTTCCACTCATTACTTGAATCCGTTAACTTTTTCTGAGAATGTTTAGCTTCTGCCTGTGCTGCTGCCAATTCATCTTTTAAAGCCTTAACCTCTTTTTCTGAACTTCCAACTTTAGAATCATGGTCACTTACAAGAGCTTGAACTTTACCTTCCCAATTTGATTGTGAATCTTTTAACTTCACACCCCATGAATCATTCACATCAGTTAATTTCATCTCTGCTGATGCCAATTTATCTTGTAATGCTTTTAACTCACCATCAGAACTTCCTGATTTTGAGTCGTAATCACTAACCACTCCTTGAAGTTTGCCTTCCCAACTTGACTCTACATCTTTGAGTTTTAAATTCCAACTATCATTTGAGTCAGATAACTCCGCTTTTACAGTTGATAATTCAGTTTTTAAAGCTTTTAATTCACCATCTGAGCTTCCAGATTTTGAATCATAGTCACTCACAAGACCTTGTACTTTACCTGCCCATGATGACTCTACATCTTTGAGTTTTAAATTCCAACTATCATTTGAAGTTGTTAGCTCTGTTTTAGTTGTAGCTAACTCTAATCTTAAAGCTTCTAACTCTGTATCTGAGCTTCCAGATTTTGAATCATAGTCACTCACAAGACCTTGTACTTTACCTTCCCATGATGACTCTATATCTTTAAGTTTAAAATTCCACTCATCATTTGATTGTGATACTTTTAACTCGGCTTTTGCTACATCTGATTTTGCTAATTTTACCTCAGCTCTTAAGGCTTCTAGCTCTTGGTTATTATCTCCACTTTTGGAATCATAACTACTCACAAGCGTTTGTGTTTTAGCTTCCCATGTTGATTTTGAATCTTTTAGTTTTAAACTCCAAGAATCATTGACATCAGATAATTCAGTTTTTGCTAATTTTAACTCACTTTTTAAAGCTTCTAACTCAGCATCTGAGCTTCCAGCATTTGAGTCATAATCACTAACCACACCTTGAAGTTTGCCTTCCCAGCTTGACTCTACATCTTTAAGTTTTAAGTTCCAAGAATTATTTGAATCAGACAACTCTGTTTTAGAAAGTTTTAACTCAGCTCTTAAAGCTTCTAGCTCTTTATCTGAATTTCCAGCTTTAGAGTCATAATTACTCACTAGGCCTTGAACTTTACCTTCCCAATTTGTCTCTATATCTTTAAGTTTTAAATTCCACTTCTCATCTGTAGATGTCAATTGTGTGCGTGATTCTTTAACATCAGCCCGTGCTGCCAGTAATTCATCTTCTAAAGCTTGTCTTTCAAGGTTAAGGTTACTAATCTCTACATCATAATTTCCAACAAGACCTTGAACTTTACCTTCCCAATTGGACTCAGCGTCACGAAGTCTTAGATCCCATTCATTATTGTTTTGGTACACACTCTTCTCTACATGATTTTCAGCAACATCAATTTTACCTTGCCAAAGTGCTTTATCTGCATCATATCTTGCACTCCAATCATTATCGATTTCACGAAGTTTTTTTCTACATCCTCCACGAAACCACCATCCGATAAGTGCCCCAATCAATCCCGCTATAAGTAAACATACCAATATTTGTGCCAATAAATAACTCATTATTTAACTCCTTTTACATTAAATTCAATTCTTCTATTTTTCGCTTTACCCTCTTTAGTACTATTCTCAGCAATCGGATTTGACTCACCATACCCTATCGCGTTAAGTCTCTTAGATGGTATCCCTTTATTAATAAAATAAGCCCTCACCGCACTTGCTCTGTTAGTACTTAATCTTTTATTATAACTCTCACTTCCATCAGAATCTGTATGTCCTGAGATTGTGACAACTTCATTTGGACACTCTTTTGCAATACCCACCAATGCATCAAGCAATTTATGGCTTGAAGGTTTTATATCAGCTTTATTGTATGCAAATTGAATTTTACCATCTAAGAGTATATTTCTAAACTCCTTTTGGCAAGTGAGTGCAATACTCGATACAACACTAACCTTTTTTACTACAGTTTCTGGAACATTTGTCACATTTGCACCAAGATTAGCAGCAATTAAATTTCTATCAGATGCATCTATCTTTGTGGTTTTAGCAAAAGGAATATTATCAAAATCCAAACGCTTAGAAGAGGAGGTTTCAATTTGAGAAATTGACTGTATCTCTACAAGCGCCGAATCGCTAGGAAGCTCTTTGATATCTATAACATTAAACTCTATTCTTCTGTTTTTTGCTCTACCCTCATCAGTAGAGTTGTCTGCAATTGGTTTAGATTCTCCATAACCTATTGATTGAAGTCTATTACCTGATATACCTTTATTGATTAAATACTCTTTTACAGCATTTGCTCTACTAGCACTTAATGTTTTATTGAACCTCTTACTTCCAGATGAATCTGAGTGACCACCAATAACAACTGCATCAGTTGGACATTTTTTTGCAACTGTAACTAACGAATCTAAAAGCTTGTAACTCTCAAGTTTTATAACAGATTTGCTTGATGCAAAATTTATATTTCCACTTGATAATATCTTTTTAAACGCATCTTGACATGAAAAAACAACTTTTACTGGAGCTTTCTCAAGAAGTTTCGCAGGAACTACTACATCTATACTAGGTATAGGGTCTGGTTTGGTAACCGCATCAACATCAATTATCGGTATAGGGTCTGGTTTGGTAACGGTATCAACATCAATTATCGGTACAGGGTCTGGTTTTGATGAAATAACTTCCGCATCAATTGATTTTGCAGCAACCACCGCTGCCACTTTTGCAATAACCAGACGATTATCAATACCATCAACGCCCTCTTGAGCTAGTGCAACTCTCCCCGCCTCAGTTTTTAAGGCAACACTTGGAGCAGTTCCCTCTAGTGTTAAAACC
>JAOZKZ010000024.1:0-4026 GCA_029935075.1 Campylobacterales bacterium | reverse complement strand
CCCCGCCTCAGTTTTTAAGGCAACACTTGGAGCAGTTCCCTCTAGTGTTAAAACCCTAGTCATACCTAAATCCTGACCTTTGATATCTACATTTACCCAGTTCATCTGCTTTGAAGCATAAGCACTCTGAGATTTTAATACCAAATCATCCTTTATACCTCCAGCTTTATCTAAAAAACAGAAATAGGATAAAATTCCTATGAGTATTGCTCCCAGAAGCAATATCAGCAATTTTCTCATGCCAATCCTTGTTATATATTGTGAATTTTAATCAAAACTTGACTTTTAAAACCCCAAAAGACGAAGAAAGATTAATTAGTTTTGATTATATGATAAAATAGCTTTAACAAAAAAGTAAAATAATTAATACTTTTTCAATTAAAATTTAACTAAGAAATCATCTAAAAAATTCTAAACTTCTTATACACAAACTATTTACAAATTTTCTGTATAATCTTATAAAATTATAATATAGGGGAATGCAATGATTAAAAGCTTATTGCTTATTTTTACACTGCTTTACAGCTCACTTTCGGCCTTTGACCAAGGTAATATTTTAAAACCAGAAGAGGCCTTTATCGCTGAGGCTGTTCAAAAAGATGATAAAATTCAAACAACTATCAAACTCGCACCAGAGATCTATATCTATGACGAAATGCTAAAGTACACAATTACCAACCCAAAAGAAGTTAGTTTAGATAAGTTCATAAAAAGACCAGAGCCTGTAAACTATCATGACTTTATCGTCCATCGAGATGGAGATGTTGTTGTGGATATCCCACTTTCTCTTATCAAAGATCAGATTGGAGATGGGGCTTTTACACTAAAGATAGAGTATCAAGGATGTTCAGATAAAGGACTTTGTTATCAACCACTTAGTAAAAGTTTTGACTTTGGTGATGTAAAGCCTGCAGCTAAACCAACAGAACAAAAAACGACATGGAAGGCATCAACACCTGCTGTTGAAAAAGCACCAGTTCAAGCCACTACTCAGATAGAGACAAATGAAGAAGACAAAATTGTAAATGCTTTAAAAAGCGGTTCTTTGGGAACTATTTTAGCACTATTTTTTGGATTTGGACTGCTTCTTGCACTCACCCCTTGTATCTTTCCAATGATTCCTATCCTATCCTCTATCATTGTTTCCCAATCAGGAGATGGTAAAAAGATGAGTGCAAGACGAGGACTATTTCTCTCTATCATTTATGTACTTGCTATGTCTATTGCTTACACCGTAGCTGGAGTACTAGCAGGTATGTTTGGGGCGAACATCCAAACTGCGATGCAAAATCCATGGGTTATCTCAATTTTTTCACTTGTTTTTGTAGCACTTGCATTCTCCATGTTTGGCTATTATGAGATTCAACTTCCTCGTACACTTCAAAATAAAATCAGTAAAACTTCTGATGATGCAAAAGGGAACGGTGGACTTTTAGGCGTTGCTATAATGGGATTTTTATCCGCACTCATAGTGGGTCCATGTGTTGCCCCTGCCCTTGCTGGAGCGTTAGTCTATATCGGACAAACGGGAGATGCACTTCTTGGTGGTATGGCACTGTTTACTATGAGTATAGGAATGGGAGTTCCACTACTAATCATTGGAGCAGGAGCTGGTAAGTTTATGCCCCGCCCTGGTGGCTGGATGACCCTTGTTTCACAAATCTTTGGTGTTGTGATGTTGGGTATTGCTATTTGGATGTTATCTCGTATCATCCCAGGATCCATTAGCCTATTTTTATGGTCTCTTCTGTTTATCGGAAGTGCTGTCTATTCTGGTGCTTTTGAAACTTCAAAAGAGGGAATAAGTGGTGCTAAAAGACTGATTAAAGTTTTTGCAGTTATGCTTGCACTTATCGGTGCTATCATGCTTATTGGTTCATTTTCAGGAGCAAGCAATCCATTTAATCCATTAGAAAAATTTGGAGCTTGTACACCAATCGGTCAAACTCAAGCTACAAATAGTTTTAAAAGAGTAAACACAATTGATGAGCTAGAACAAGAGATAAAAAACAGTAACCAAATGGTTATGATAGATTTTGGGGCGGATTGGTGTGCTTCATGTAAAGAGCTTGAACATATCACATTTCCAGACCCTACAGTTTCAAAACTTATGCGTGAATTTAAACTTTTAAAAGTGGATGTTACTAAAAACACAGATACAGATAAAGCACTTTTGAAAAAATATAATATCTTTGGACCTCCTGCAATTATCTTTTACGATGCAAGTGGAAATGAACTTAAAAGCTTTAAAACAATTGGGTATAAACCACCTGAAGCGTTTACTAAAATTTTAAAAAATGTATTGGGGAAATAGTATATGTTATTAACTATCGGAGCGTTCTTTTTTATCTATATTTTGACCAAAATCTATATTTCTGTTATGGAAATTGGTTATGTCAGTACCCAAAAACATAATCCTGCTGTGATCTTAACACCATCAAACTATGTCAAAGCTGCAGAGTACAAGATAGCAAGCCAAAGAATGGAAATACTCAGTTCACTGATTGAATATCTTGCTTTCATCTTTTGGGTAGGATTTGGACTAAAATGGCTTGAAAGTGTAGTAACTATTGAAGATATAGCGATGAAATCAGTTGTTTATATCCTTCTTTTTGGCGTAGTTGGATTTTTCATATCTTTACCATTTGATTTGTACAAAACATTTGTTTTAGATAAAAAGTTTGGCTTTTCAAACATGGATGCAAAACTCTATCTCACAGATACTATTAAATCTTCTGTCATGTTTATTATTTTTGGAGGGGCTATCACATGGCTTATCTCTACTATTATCATCAACATCGACAACTGGTGGCTTTGGGGATTTGCTCTAATTTTTTCAATCATGGTTGCTATAAATGTTATCTATCCGACATGGATTGCCCCACTATTTAATAAATTTACCATTTTAGAAAATGAAGATTTAAAAGAGTCTATTGAAAAATTATTATCCTCAGCAGGACTGAAAACTGAGGGTGTATTCACCATAGATGCAAGCAAAAGAGACAATAGACTAAATGCCTATTTTGGTGGACTAGGAAAATCAAAAAGAGTTGTGCTTTATGACACACTCATTGAAAAACTCACTAAAAATGAACTCTTAGCAGTTTTAGGACATGAACTAGGACACTTCAAACATAAAGATATCATCAAAAATATCGCTATGGTAGGAACACTTCTATTTTTGATGTTCTTTATCTTTGGTAACTTACCACAATCACTTTTTGACGCACTCTCAATTGAGCAAACTCCCTACTCTATTATCGCCATGTTTTTGATATTTTCTCCAATTTTATCCCTCTTTTTTATGCCACTATTTGGCATGATGAGCCGACACAATGAGTACCATGCTGATGAATATGGATCAGAGTGTCAAAGTCAAGAAGAGTTGGCTTCAGCACTTCAAAAGCTAGCAAATGAAAATAAAAGTTTTCCAAAATCCCACCCAGTATTTATCTTTTTTTATCACTCACACCCACCACTAGTAGAGCGTCTAAAAAGATTAGGCGTGCAGATAAATGACAGTTAAAGAGGCTTTAAAAGAGGCTTCTTTAATTTTAAAAAGTCCAAAAGAAGCCTCAATTCTTTTACGGCACCTTTTGGACTATGATAGAGTCCAACTTCTTTTAAATGAGCAACAAACTCTTCAAAACTATGATAAATATCAATCACTCATACAAAGACGACTAAACAATGAACCCATAGAGTACATTATTCAAAAAGTGAGTTTTTATTCAAAAGAGTTTTTCATAAAACAAGGTGCACTAATTCCCCGTCCTGAAACTGAGCTTTTGATTGATTATGCGATAGAAATTAAACCTCAAAATGTAGCCGAAATTGGTACAGGAAGTGGTATCATCTCCATCATGTTGGCTCTTTTAATAGATAATATAAAAATCACAGCAACTGATATCTCAAAAGAGGCATTAGAAATTGCAAAGATAAATGCTGAAAAATTTGAAGTATCCCATAAGATAACCTTTGTACAGACCAATTATCTTGATAATATTTATGATGAGTTTGATATGA
>JAOZKZ010000131.1 GCA_029935075.1 Campylobacterales bacterium | reverse complement strand
ATGAGCGGTTAAAACCAAGTAATTTTGAAGATATTATCGCTGTTCTCGCACTTTATCGACCAGGACCTATGGAGTCTGGAATGCTTGATGATTTTATCGAAAGAAAACATGGACGGCAATCAATCGTTTATGATTTTCCTGAACTTGAACCAATCCTAAAACCAACTTACGGAGTCATCGTTTATCAAGAGCAAGTTATGCAAATTGTTCAGACTATCGGTGGATTTTCTCTTGGTGGAGCGGATGTTGTAAGACGGGCGATGGGTAAAAAAATTGTAGAGGAGATGGATCGACTTAAAGGTGAATTTGCTGATGGTGCACAAAAGAAAGGTTTTAATAGACCAAAGGCAGAAGAACTTTTTGACTTGATTGTAAAGTTTGCAGGGTACGGTTTTAACAAATCTCACTCAGCAGCATATGCGATGATTACTTTTGAAACCTCTTATCTAAAAACCTATTATCCAGCTGAGTTTATGGCCGCACTTCTTACCAGTGAAGCACAAAACACAGATAAAGTTGCCAAATATGTGGATGAGGTAAAAAGAGTTGGAATTGAGCTTTTACCACCATCGGTAATAGAGAGTAGTATTGAGTTTAGCCCATCACATGATGATACCCATGATATTATTCTTTTTGGAATGGGGGCTATTAAAGGCGTGGGAAGTAAAGCTATTGAGAGCATCATCGAAGCACGGGATGAGAAGCCATTTGAGGATATGAGTGATTTTATCGCTAGAGTTGATGGTTCAAAAGTAAATAAAAGAGTAATTGAAGCACTTATAAAATCAGGTGCAATGGATAGCTTTGGCTATTCAAGACGAGCATTAATAGACCAAATCGAAAAAATTGTTGAAGCAGGGCAAGAGGCGAGTCGTGCTCAAAAGATGGCAGTTGGTTCACTTTTTGGAGATGATGAAGAACTTACAAAAATTTCTATGACCATAGATGAGTTACCAGAATATGATGGAAAAAATATCTTGTCACTTGAAAAAGAGACTTTAGGATTTTATGTTTCGGGGCATCCACTTGATGAATTTAGAGGAGAAATTGAAGCGATTAAACATTCACTCTCTAGTGAAATTGATACAATTGCAGATGGCTCAAAAACGCTATTTATTGGTAAAATAGAGAATATCGTTAGTAAAATTAGTAAAAAAGGGAATAAGTTTGGAATCGTAACTTTGATGGACTTCCATGGGGATATCGAGTTTATGGTTTTTGAAAAGACCTTAGTTCAAATTGCCATGATGGATCAAAACAGACCGATTGCTTTTAAAGTACAAATTACCAAAGATGATAGAGGTGTTAACAAAAGAGTTCTAAAAGTTTCAGATTTAGAAGGTGCGAAAAAAGAGAAAACTGATATTAAAAAAGAGGTGGTTAAAGAGATTGTTTCTCCAATCTTTGTAAAAATTGAGATAAGTTCAGGAGTTGAAACTCTAAACGCACTTCATAAATTAGTCAAAGAGTACCCTGGAAATCGCCCTTTGAAACTTATACTTTCGTCAAAACTACAAGATGTTGTAATAGAGTCAAATATATCTGTAAATGAGATGATAGTGGAGAAACTTGAAGCGATAACTTCTATAAAGGTGGCGGCTTAAAAGTTAATTAAGTTCCTTTAAAGGGAATATCATATACAATTCTTTGTATGAATGTAATTAGTAAAAGAACTCTAGTGAAATTTTATATGCAAAATCCACAAGCTAAGATAGCTTTAGAGGTTTGGCACTCAAATGCTCGCAAAGCAGAGTGGAAAACTCCTGATGATATAAAGAGAGTATATTCAACAGCTTCTTTTCTAAGTGATAATAGAGTTGTTTTTAACATTAAAGGAAATGATTATCGTCTCATAGTTCATATTGATTACAGTCGAAAAATCGTAAGAGTAAAATTTATTGGTACTCATAGCCAATATGATAAAATTAATGCAGAGGATGTCTAGGATGAATATCAGACCTATAAGAACAGAAAAAGATTATGATGATGCTCTTGATAGAGTAGATATGTTGATGGATTTAGACTTAAAACTAGGAACTAAAGAGAGTGATGAACTTGAAGTTTTAGTAATGATTATAGAAAAGTACGAAGAGAAAAATTGGAATATTTCTGAACCTGACCCAATAGAAGCCATTAAAATTCGTATGCAAGAGATGCAATTAAAGCAAAAAGACCTTGTCCCATACATAGGAAATAAAAGTAAAGTATCTGAAGTTTTAAACGGAAAGGTAGGCTTATCTCTTTCTATGATTTACAACTTAGCAAAAGGATTGCATCTACCTTTGGAAGTTTTAATTCAACCGCCTCATAAGTCGGTTTATTGATTAGAAATCCCCTAAAGCATAAGATTTAAGTGTCTCTAAATCAATTATCTCCAATATCTTGTCATGTGTGGCATGTAAGTTTATCTTTGGTGCCATTCCGTCTTTGTGTGCTTGTATAAATCTCTCAGCTGAAAGACACCAAAATTGGTTTGGTTTTAGACCGTAAAAATTATATTGGAAGTTTGGTTCCATTAAGTCATTTCCAATACTTGCAGAGTACTCTAGAAACTCTTTTGAAGCTTGTATGCATATCGCTTGGATTTCATAATCATCTCCACTTGAGAAACACATTCCGTCATGATTAAATCCTGCTAATGGTCTTTTGCTACAGATTTGTAGTTTTTCTCCCAAGACATTTTTTGCTTCTATCATGGTTGCAACTTTTTAAAAAACTTTTTCGTAGCCTCATCAATTCGATGGGGTTTACCATCTTTACACAAAAAAACCAAAGTAACAGTCTGTTTAAATATAAGTGTATCATCTCGCACTATCTCATGGTAGAGCTCTAAACTAGTATGTTTTATCTTTGTGACAACAGTTTTAACTTCTAAAATATCCCCTAAAAAGGAGGGGCTTAAAAAGTCTGCTTCAATTTTTCTGATGGCAAAGTGGCAGTCATTTATCATTGGTGATTTGTCTGCTGAAAAGAAATATTCACTTCGTGCCATTTCACAAAAATCAAGATAGTTTGAGTGGTAAACGATACCACCCATGTCGGTGTCTTTGTAGTATATTCTTACTTTCACATAAATCCTTTTTTTTATTTTACCCGTCTATCTTGAAAGTAAATGAAATCTTGTTAAAATCGGAAAAATATTAGAGGGAACAAAATGGCTGACATAGAAGCTTTAAAAGATGAATATATAGATCATATGATGAATCCTAGGAATTATGGGAAGATTGAAAACTATAGTGGTAAAGGAATTGGAAAAAATCCAAATAACAATGAGTTGGTTGAGATGTATCTCAAAGTGACTGAAAAAATTCTTGTTGATATCAAGTTTCAAGCGATTGGTTGTATGAGTACAATTATCACGGGTTCTATCTTTACAGAGATGGTTACGGGTGAGACGATAGAAGAGGCTGAGAGTGTTATGGAAGATTTTATCAAAGGACTTGACAATGCTCCACCTGAGACTAAGGCATGTGGTGAAATGGTAGCGAAATCTTTCATGGCAGCTTTGGTAAATTTTAGCAATCGTGAAAATGGTCGGGATGAAGATGAGTATACACTGTTAATTAGTGAGGATTGTGTAACAGATGAAGAAAAGTGAAATATTTCAAAAAAAGCATGAGTTGTGGTTGAGTTTTTTATTTGGTGCATTTTCGGTTGAAGATGATAAAGTTTTTGATATTTTATATGATTTTGCGATGATTGAGTTTCGTCATCTTTCATGGCTTGGAGATGCCTTGGTTGAGAAGGGTGTGGAGTTTGATTTTGATAAAGATGAGATTGACTTTGTGGCTGGTGATACGCATACACTTTTTAAAAAGTTAAAAGAGAGTATTGAATCGACACAAGCTTTTTATCCTGATGGTGCAGATGTGATGTATGATAGGTTTAGAAGTGATGAAAACTACTTTATCCAAAAGCTTGGTGAACTGTTTTTGATACATGAAGAAGCAGAGATTACTGCATATAGAAAAGGTAGAGTTTTGGATGGATATGCCTTAAATAAAGAGCAGACCGATGCATTGACTTACTTTTTGTTTGAAGAGAGTTATAAAGAGTATGAACTGATTTTGGTTTACATGTATGCTAATTTTTTCACAGACTCAAAACTTCTATCAAATATCTTTATCGATCTTATTTATGAGTCACAATTCCATTTAAAAAGTTTTGCTAGAATGATGAGAGAGATGGGACTTTTACATGTTCCTAGAACATTGATGGAACAGATTTATAAGTTTGATGATTTGGAAACATTTTTAGTTGATGGTATCAAAGAGGAAGAGGCGGCTAAAGAGGAGTGTCTGAAACTTGCTCGTGCTGTTGACAATGAAGCACTTGGGAACTTTTTTAACTTTATAAATTTTCAAGAGAATTATCATATAGAACTTATGGAAAAGGCATTAACTCATATCAGAGGAAAAGATTTTGAATAAAATAATTAAGGCAGCTTGGACAAATACAATTTCTAGAGGTTTTGGAAAGTTTGCTTCTTATAAATTTCCTGCATTAATTCAACATGGATTCAATGCTATTTATGTAAAAACCATGGGTGTTGATATGTCAAATTTTCATCCTTCAAGCCATTATGAGACACTTAACTTACTTTTTACAAGAGAACTTCTATATGCAAGAGAGATGCCAAAAGACCCAACGGTAATCGTCTCGCCAGCAGACTCTTTAATCTCTGAACTTGGAGATTTGAAAGAGAGTACAGCTTTACAGATAAAAGATTTTCAATACTGCATCAAAGAGCTTTTGACAGAGCATATATCTGATGAGCATAAAGAGCGAGTAATAGACGGTAAATTTATTAATTTTTACCTCGCACCAAAAGATTATCATAGATATCATGTTCCTACCGATATGCGAGTGACAAAAGCTATTCATGTGCCAGGTCTTTTATACCCTGTAAATTTCACCTATCTTAGAAAAGTACACTCTTTGTTTGTTAAAAATGAACGAGTTGTTTTAGAGTGTTTTGATAATACGGGAAAACTATTTTATATGATTTTAGTGGGAGCGTTAAATGTTGGAAAAATGACACTCTCATTTGAACCAAAAATTGAGACAAATATAGATGCATCAGAGTTACAAGTTTATGAGTATGATGACTTGCATCTTAAAAAAGGTGATGAGCTTGGGATGTTTAAAATGGGTTCAACCGTTGTTATGATATTTGAAGAAGGCTTTGTAAATCTTGCAAGTGAAGTGGATAAAAAAGTCAGGTTTGGAGAGGAAATAGCGACCAAATCCCATTAGGGTATATTAGGAAGTGTTGCATAAGCAACACCTATTTGGTGGGACTAAAGTCTCCACTTCCTATTAAAAACTATTTTTTAACTTTTTTCTTTGAATCTTTTTTAGACTTAGACTTTTTAGATTTTTTACTTTTAGCTTTTTTCTCAGCTCTTTTTGTACTATCTCCAGCTTTTTTCTTTGTCTTTTTAGCTTTTTTGCTTGTTTTCTCTTTTACAGATTTTGTTTTAGACTTAGCACTTTTTTTTGTACTTTTAGTTTTTGTTGCAGACTTCACTTTTTTATCTGCATTTTTGATACCTTTTTTTGCGTTATCAGCGATTTCAGTACCGATACCATCAATATTTTTTAAATCAGCAGCAGATTTTATTCTATTACTTTTTCTATATTTGATAATTGATGCAGCTCTTTTTTCACCAATTCCCTTGATAGTCATAAGCTCATCTTTTGAAGCAGTCTGAAAGTTCATCGCAAAAAGCGAAACAGCCGTAAATGTAAGTGCTAAAAATAGTTTTTTCAACATATGTTTTCCTTAAAGTAATTTTAAATCTATAAATTATAACATAATGAAAGTGAAATTATTGTGAAAGTAGAAAAAAAAGAATAGTTAGATTTGAGTGCGGTTCATCTGCACGCGAGCCCTCTGCTGAGGAGGACATAGCGTCAGCGTTAGAATAAGGAGCTTTTGCTCCTTATTCGTAATTAAAATGATTCAGGGTTCCCATTGAAGCAAAGCTTCCATGGGAGACAATCAACATGAATATGTTGATTGGAATTCGAACGCTGTTGGTTGAGACTCATTTGCCCAAACTTGTCTTTCAAACTGGTATTTTTGAT
>JAOZKZ010000130.1 GCA_029935075.1 Campylobacterales bacterium | reverse complement strand
TAAAACTTGCTTCAATTGCGGTTATCATTTATGGTATTTATACACTTTATAGAGGTTATGATTTTATTAGAAATCCTGAGAAAACTGTATTGGAGTGTTGTGAGACGGATAGTGCTAGGAAAGCTGAAAAGCCTTTGGATATTGGGAAGCCATTGAAATAATCAATTCAGCTTCAATTCACATTAGTTATATAGAATATCAACTATTTTGCCACTAGGATACTTATGAAAAAATCATTATTATTATTTCTTTCAGCCATAACCCTTCAAGCACTTACTCTTGATGAAGCGATAGAATTAGGACTTAAAAACAGTCCAGATTTTCTGATGCAACAGAATAAAATTTTGCTCACACAAGAAGCAACAAAACTTAAAAAAGCTTCAAACTATGGAAAAGTGGCACTTCGAGGCTCTTACACACTATATAATATCCCTCGAACGCTTTCTCCTATCGTACCACCACTACAACCTGGGATTATCACTTCTGATGACATAGGTTCTTTGGGTGTGGCATATGATGTAAATCTTTTTAGTGGTTTTTCAGGGCTTAGAGATGTAGAAATCGCTTCTCTGTCAGAGGATGCTTCAAAGATTGCACTTAAGCTTTCACGAGAACAGTTGATTTACAATATTCGTTCTTTGTATCTCAAAATCCTTTCGTTAAAGTCTCAAAAAAAAGGAGCAGTTGCCTACCATGGAGCATTGGAAAAACTTCATAATATAGTTGATGTGGGTGTAAGGGTTGGGAAAAAACCAAAAGTTGACTTGCTGAAAGTCAAAGCAGATTTAGAGTCGGCAAATGTTGGTATAAAAGAGTTGGAAGCAAATGTTGAAATCTTAAAAGCCACTCTTGCATCTATGATAGGAGTAGATGAAATTACAAATATTGAAGATATCCAAACTGATACAGATGCACAATTAGCTACACATGATATAAAATCACTTAGCCGTTATCAACTCTCACTTATAGAGGAGAAAAAAGGTGCAAAACGACTTAAAAATGCTAAAAGTTCTTATTATCCAAATCTTAATTTAAACGGTTATTTAGGAAATAATTATGGCGAAAGTGAGAATGATGAGATTTGGCAAATTGGCTTGGGGCTAAATTGGGTTTTATTTGACTTTGGTTCTCGTTCTGCTCTTATTCAAAAGGCAAAAATTGAACAGATGCAAAGTTCACTTGAAAGTAAAAAAATTGCACTCTCTCTTACGAAAGATTTACATGAGGCAAAAGCAAGAGTGGATATCGCTGTTAGCAAACTTCAAAGTGCTAAAACAGAATTGGCACTAGTCAAAGAGACAACAAAAATTGAGAAAATGCGATATAAACAAGGAGTTGGAACGATTTATGATTTACTCTTCTCTGAGAGTCGTCATCAAAACACAATTAGCAAAGAGATAAATTCAAAATACGCACTTCAAAGTGCCATATTTTACTATAAATACATCACAGAAAATGGGGAAACTAAATAATGATAAAAAAAATAATAGCATTTTTAATAATAATAGCAATAATAATAGCGGCTGTAACACTTGTCAAAAAACGAAAACAAGCAGTAGCTGATACACCTACTGCAGCAGTCATGCTAACAACGGTAAAAACTTATAAACCAACCATAAAAGAGATAAGTGAAAGTGAAACATTTTTAGCAACACTGCAAGCGGTAAACCAACCTCAAATCAGCTCAAAAGCAAGTGGATATATCAATAAAATATATGTCAAAGAGTCTCAAAGTGTTAAGAAAGGTGAACTTTTGATAGAGATTGACAATAGTGATATCGTAGCTTTAGTAGAGGGTTTAAAAGCGAGTCAAAATGCTGCAAAAAGGGATTTATCATTAGCTTATAAAAGTCTAAAAAGAAGTAAAGCCCTATATGAGGTCGGTGGAATTTCTAGAGAATCTTACGAAATGGCACAACTCGCAGTTGAAAATAAAAAAGCAAAACTTATCACATATGACAAAAACATCAAAGCCAAAGAGAACCTTTTAACTTATACAAAGATTCATGCTCCGATAGATGGAAAAGTGGGCACAATATTTATCAAAGAGGGTTCACTCTCCGCTCCAGGCAAACCTATCTTAGATATTGTCGGAGAGGATAAACGACTTGTTTTTTCATATGCTCCAAACACACCTATAAAAGTGGGACAAAAAGTAGAAGTCAATGGATTTAACGAAGAGGTTACTTCACTTTATCAAACCAGTAAAAATGCTCTTTTAAGTGCTGAAATCGCCCTACAAAATGATTTAAATTTACCAAGTGGTGCATCTGTAGATATCAAAGTGACTTTTAAAAGTGAAAAAGGTGTGGCTGTTCCTTTAAATGCTCTGTTGCATGATGATGGTGTGAGTGTGATGGTTTATAAAAACAATGAATTTCACAAAGAGAAAGTAGAAGTTATCGTCTATGATGATTCGTTTGCAATTATCACTCCAGAGATTAGTGAGCCAGTTGGTGTGGGAAGTGAATCAAAACTTTCCCGTCTTCCAGCTATCCAAAACATCAAAGTAGTTTTCGATGGAAAATAGTTCTTTTATAGAGAAGGTTCTTAAACGACCGGCGTTTATCTATTCATTTTTGACGCTGGCTGTTTTTTTGGGGATTATCGGATATGGTCAAATTGACCGTAAACTTTTTCCAGATTCTAACCCTCCTGAAATTGCTGTCGTGATGATTCAACCAGGTGCTTCTGCAAAAGATATCGCTTCAAACATCGCAGTTCCAAGCGAAAAAGAATTTTATAGTATCGATAAAGTAACGAGAGTTTATTCAAATACTATCGATGAAGTGAGTGTTATCAGGGTTGCATTTGATTATGATAAAGACCTTTCAGAAGCGGCAAATGATGTTGCAAACTCTATCAATAAAATAAAATCATCTCTTCCAAGTGATTTACTTGAACCTCAAATTCATAAAATTTCTTCAGCAACTCCTCCTGTCATCGTTTTTGGTGCGAGTAGTGATAAACTCTCTTTGCAAGATATCAAAGAGATTGCAGAAAATGAGATAAAAAATTCACTTCTAACCGTTGATGGTGTGGCAAATGTAGATATCTTTGGTGGATATAAAAAAGAGGTCAAAGTTGAAATCGATAAAAAACTTCTTGACCGTTACAATCTTCCTATCAATGCAGTTATAAATGCCTTAAAGAAAAATAACAAAGATTATGCCATAGGCTTTATCGAGTCCAAAAATAGCAGTTTTCTGGTTAAAAATATCGGAAAACGAGATAGTATAAAAGAGCTTTTAAATCTTCCAATAACGGCACAGATAAAGTTAAAAGATGTCGCAGAAGTTAAGTTTGAACACTATAAAAACTCAGCTCTGTATTATGGTAATGGTAAAAAAGCTATTGCTATTTCGGTGCAACGAGGCATTAGTGCGGATGTGGTTAAAACAATTGAAAATGCAGAAGCAAAGATAGCAGAGCTTTCGCAAAAATATCCTGCAATCTCATTTGAAACGACTGATACACAAAAAGAAATCATCGAGCAAAGTATCTCAAACATGTTTGAATCCCTCAGAGATGCCATCATCATGTCAACCTTGGTAGTGTTCTTCTTTTTGGCTTCATTTAGACAAGTTCTTGTTGTAACTTTAACAATTCCATTAGTTTATGCTACGACGATTGCTATCATGTGGGGAATTGGGATGGAGTTTTCAGTTGTTGGGTTGACTGCAATTATCTTGGCTCTTGGACTGCTCTTGGATGATACGGTCGTGGTCATGGAAAATATCGAACGACACTACAGAGAAGAGCATGACAATATCTGGGATGCAGTAGTACATGGAACCAAAGAGATTATGTTTGCGGATTTTTCAGGAACGATTACGACGATGATAGCTCTTTCTCCGATGCTTTTTGTAGGTGGATATCCTCAGACAATTTTCCAACCACTTGTTGGGACTTTGTTGATAGCCCTTGCAGCATCTTATGTTATCTCTATCACGGCTGTTCCTCTTTTATCTATGAAAATTTTAACAATGGAATACGGTTGGATTATGAAATCAGAAGAATTTTTTCATAAAATTTCAGCAGCGGTAAATAATGCATTGAGAGATTTTTTCTTAGGAGTTGTTACCAAAGCTTTGGAAAAAAAGAGAGTTGCTATCACTTATTTTGTACTATTGATTGCTCTTTTTGTTATCAGCGTCAAAGGTGTCATGCCAATCGTTGGACAAGAGCTTATGCCTGCTATGGATACAGGAACAGTAAAGATAAACATTACCACAGACCCAAATCTTCCTATCTCAAAAAGTGAAGAACTATTACAACAGGTAAATGAAATAATTTATAAAAGTGAACATATCCAAAGAGTTTCTGCATCTGTGGGAAGTGAAGCAGGGATTTTAAGTATCGGAAGCGGAAGTGGAATCGACCATATCGCTATCACAGCAAATTATGTCAATCGATTTGAGAGAAAAGAGACTATTTGGGAGATAGAACAGCAGCTAAGAGAAGACCTAGCCACTCTGCCAAATATCAAATATATGCTCGTCTTTGATTCGGGTGCATCTGCACTTTCAAGTATCAGAGGAAATATCGACATCATGCTCTCATCCGATGATTTTGATAAGCTCCAAGTTGCTGGAAACAGTGTAGAAAAAGCAATTTACAATACTCAAGGTATCGTATCGTTAGCCAGAAGTTGGGATAAAGATAAAAAAGTTTACACATACAATATCGATGAAAAACTTGCATCACAGTATGGTGTGAGTTCTGCTGAAATTAGTACAAATTTACAACTACTACTTCGTGGCGCAAAAGTCTCTTACTTTCCACTTCAAAATGCACAAGACTTTTCGGTTCGTATTTGGTTTAAGGATTTTGACTCGATTGAGAGTTTGAATTCTGTTTTGATTGACACTCCAAAAGGAAAAGTTCCGCTTAAAACTTTTGTAACTCTTAGTGAAGTTTATGAGCCAAATGTCATCACAAGAGAAAACCTACAATACACACTTGATGTTTACGGATTTAGAGAAAAAGCAGCGATTTCACACATCATGGCAAACTATGATGAAGCTTCCAAAGATATGGTTCTCCCTGAGGGTGTAGAGCTTACCAGACTAGGAGATGAAGCACAATTTAAAAGTTCAGCAGGAAAGATGGTCAAAGCGATAGGTTTTGCCGTAGTTTTAATCTTCTTTACCCTTATTCCGATGTTTAATTCTGTAAAAATTTCACTACTTGTTATCATTTCTATCCCTCTGACTATCATCGGTGCCTCATGGATTATGCTCATACTTAACTATCACACTTCCATGCCTGCCATGATGGGATTTATGCTTCTAAGTGGTGTTATCGTAAATAATGCGATTTTACTTATCCACTTTGCCATACAGAGAATGGAAAAAGGTTTAACCGCTGTAGAAGCCATGAAAGAGAGTATCACAATAAGAACAAGACCTGTTCTTATGACTGCCCTCGCCGTTTCAGCAGGAATGATTCCAGTTGCACTTGGTTGGGCGATAGGACTTGAAAGACTTGCTCCTTTGGGTGCTGTAGCTATCGGTGGACTTATCGTGGGAACATTTTTGACTTTGGTGTTTATACCGCTTGTTTTTGTTTGGAGTTATAGGGAGAAAGCGTAGAGAGGGAGTTTCTCTACGCTTTATTGATAGGAGTCTTTAATATCGATAGAGACATCAGGATGAAATTCTAAATTTTGCATATAAAATTAACTTCTAATCTCTTCTTTTATCTCATCCAATGAGAGAGAAATCAAAAACCTCGATGCAAGCATCGGGGAATAAGACCCTTCTTCTGATTTAAGCAACCAGTTTATCAAAATCCTCAACAGCAACTGAAATCTTTTTGGATACTTTTTTGCCATTTTGAACAGCTACAAACTCTTTTTCAATCTGTTTTAATACTTTTGCTTCAAAGTATTTTTCTCCACAGTACTCACATTGAAGAGCAGGTACATTGTGAAAAATCATATATTTTCCATCATGTTTATAAGTATATTCTACAAGAGAATTTTTGATATTTTCATTTCCACAAAAACTACAACTTTGCATCATTTCTCCGTCCTTTGCTATGGATTTTTAAATTTTGGAGGTGTTGGGATATAACTTTTGAAATAATCCAAGCCATATCTATCATGTGTTAATTATACTCTATTTT
>JAOZKZ010000129.1 GCA_029935075.1 Campylobacterales bacterium | reverse complement strand
ATAAAGATAATCAAACCAAAAAGAAGTGTTTTCTTACGACCAAGTTTGTCACTCATAAGCCCAAAAGGCACCTGAAAAATTGTTTGTGTCAAAGCATAACCACCCACAACGATACCCACTAAAAATGCATTCGAACCATCTAGTGAGAGTGCATAAGCAGAAAGTACTGGAAGTACTATGAAAAGCCCCAAAAAGCGAAGTGCTATAATAAGACTTAATGGCATAACTGTTTTTATCATTTTAAAACCCCTAATATGTTAAACTGTTAAATAAGAGACAATTATAGTCCTAAATGTATTAAGGTTGGGTATGAAGATTATTTTAGCTAGTGGTAATAAGGGTAAGATTAGAGAAATCAAAGCGTATTGTATGGATAGTGAGGTGTTGGCATATTCGGATATCATAGAGCCATTTGAAATCATTGAAGATGGCTCAACTTATCAAGAAAATGCACTCATAAAAGCCCAAACTATTTATGATAAATTAAAAGATACAGAAAAAAACTTTGTAGTTTTAGCTGATGATAGTGGTATCACAGTACCCGCACTTGGAAATATCCCTGGAATTTATAGTGCAAGATATGCAGGGGAGGGAGCAAGTGACAAAGATAATCTTTACAAACTCATAGATGCATTAAAAGAAAAAGGCATCAAGAGAACACCTGCTTATTACACAGCGGCGATGGCGATAGTAAGTGACAAAGGTGCATTTACAGTTCATGGTTGGATGCATGGTGATGTGATTGCACAGGCAAAAGGTGAGGGTGGTTTTGGTTATGATCCGATGTTCATTCCTGAGGGTTATGAAGAGACTTTGGGGGATTTGGATAAAGAGGTAAAACAAAAGATTTCACACCGCACTAAAGCTTTGAGATTGGCGAAGTTAGTCATAGATGGATTATAGAACTACCTAAGCAGTTCTATAATTTTCACACATCACATTTTTTAGAAATAATGCAAAGTGGACAAAACTTTGTAAATCCAGCGATAAGAGGAATAACACCTAAGAAAAACCAGTTATTACCTGAGTAAATACCATAACCAATAAGTGCTAAACCTAATACAATTCTAAAAGGACTACAAAACGCTCTAATTTTATTAAAATCCATAAATTTTCCTTGTTTCAATTTTGAATTGGCAGTTTAGCATAGATTAGTTAATCCTACTTTAAAAACGCTCTTGCATTTTTAGGTTGAATTGGTCTATTGTTATTTCCTAAAACTTTTCTAAATGCATTTAGCTGATTTTCTGAGATAGGAACGGGGTTTTTTAAAACTAACCAAAGTACACCCTCACTACATGGAGGAGTGGTTAGAGAACCGTTAAAACGATAATAGTTTTTATCATCTGGCATCATATCAAAAGCATTTAGATTTTCTTTTACAAGGTTGTTTTTAGCCCCTTTTGTCAGTGGTAGTTTTGAGATAAACTTTGCTAAAAATGGATTATCATTAAACCCTCCACTAAACATTACGGCAACTACTGCTAACTCTCCACTATCAGTTGCATGAACTAAATGTGCTTCCATTGGAAATGATTTTTCATAAAGTCTGTTTTCACTTGGTGTATGAAAATGAAATTGCTTTAATTTATAGACTTTTTTATCTATATAAAGTTCACTTCCTTCTTTAAAATTGACTTGTACTGTGTGACCATTGTTTATAAATTCTGTTGAACCCGTTGAATACTTGAGTTTTAGCGGATACATAAATGGGTCTTTGAAGTCTGTTAAGTTAACGGGAGATTGGTTTTTACCCAATTTGCACATTTTGTACTCCTCTTTCATATCTCCCCAATGTTCAGGTGAGTATTCTCCCACATAACCCCAATGTGCTTTGTGAACTTTTACTTCAACGGGTTTTGTGACAACCTTTTTTGATACACAGCCTGTTGTTAAAAATGCAATGGCTAGTGATAATGCAACTATTTTTTTCATAAAATTTCCTTTATATTATAAGAAATTGTATAACTATTTAACTTAACACCGATATATTTTCAAATATTAAATAATACACATTCACTACACATTAGTTTTATACAATACAGCAAATCAAAAGAAAAGGATTTATGATGATAGTATTAAAAAAATTGATAAGTTTATTTAGCATAATATTCTTATTTGTATCGATGGCTACTATGTTGATAGTTGCCATGGCTTCTGAGAGTGCTAAAGTGTTATTTGAAATGGTTAAAAATTACGAATTGCCTAAACAGCGATTTGGAGAACTGTTGAGAGATTTTAGAAGTCACTCAAAACCTGCTTATTACTAGAATTATACAGAAGAGGGTTTTTAACTCTTTTCTATATAATGCTCACCATGACAAAACAAAAAACAATACTTATAACAAATGATGATGGCTATGAAAGCGAGGGTTTAAAAGTCCTTATTGAGGTGGCGAGGTCTATTGCTCGTGTGGTTGTGGTGGCTCCTTCTACTGAAAAATCTGCTTGTGCTCATAGTTTGACTTTAACGCGTCCGATGCGGTTTGTTGAGGTTGATGATGATTTTTACAAGCTTGATGATGGAACTCCTACGGATTGTATTTTTCTTGCTTTAAATTCTCATTTTGCAGAAAACGAGAAGCCAGATTTGATTATCAGCGGTATCAATCGTGGTTCAAACATGGGAGAGGATATCACCTACAGTGGTACAGTTGCTGGTGCTATGGAGGGGGTTTTATTTGGCGTTCCTTCTATTGCCATCTCACAAGTTTGTAAAGATAAGTGTCAAAATATCTTTGATTTTGGGTATGAGTTGGCAGGTGAGGTAGTCAAAGATTTGGCAACAAGAATTCTTGAAGGCTCTTTTCCTTTGGGAGAGCGAAAACTTTTAAATGTCAATGTTCCACCTATCAAAAAGTCAGAATTCAAAGGTTATAAAGTTACAAAAGCAGGATACAGACTTTATGCAAATAGTGCACATCTTCATCGAAATCCAAGAGGAGAAGAGTACTATTGGATAGGACTTCCAGGTCTTGAGTGGCGTGAGAGTGAGGATGACCAAATTTGTGATCTATCTGCAATTGAACAGGGTTATGTCTCTATCACGCCTATTCATCTTGATATGACTTCACATAATGATATAAAAACTTTGGAAGAGTGGATATGAGATTTACCAGAAGCCGTTCTATTTTCGGTTCTGACTTTGAAAAACTCCAATCTGCAAAAGTCCTTCTTTTAGGAGTTGGTGGAGTAGGAGGATTTTGTCTAGATTGTCTTTTTAGAAGTGGTTTACAAGATATTACGATTGTTGACCATGATAGTTTTGATATCACAAACCAAAACAGACAGATAGGCAGTGAAGCAGTTGAAGCCGTAAAAGTTGTGCATCTTAGAACCATTTACCCAACTGTAAAATCTTTACATCAAAAAGTTACAAAAGAGTGGTGTGAGGAGTTTGATTTTTCTGAATTTGATTTAGTCATAGATGCGATAGATGATATGCCTGCAAAGGTTGCATTAGCTCTAGTGGTGGGAGAAAAGTTGATTAGTGCTACTGGTGGAGCGAAAAAACTAGACCCAACTAAAATAGAGATGAAATCTATCTGGAAGACGCATGGAGATGCTTTGGCTAAGAAGTTTCGATATGAACTTAAAAAAAGTGGATTTAAGGGAGATTTTCCAGTAGTATTTTCTCCTGAAGAGCCAAAGTGTACTGACCTTGGATCATTTGTGGGAGTGACTGGGGCTTTTGGACTTGCACTTTGCTCAAAGGCGGTAGAGGAAGTTATCAAGTGAAAGTAGTTATCTTATTTGTGTTTTTAACTGTTTTTGCTCAGGCTTTAGAGAAACACCAAATTGCTCCAGACTCTGTTAAAAATGGTAACTTTATGGGTATTAAAATCTTGGATAGTCGTATTATCAATATCTCTAGAATTGATGGTGAAAAGTTTTATGGAATTTCTGGAATTGCCTATGATGAAAATCGTGATATTTTATATGCACTTAATGATAGAGGACGACTTTATAGTCTGAGGATGATTGTAAAAGATAATGAGATAAAAGCACTGAAACCAATTAGCGGTTATCGTCTTAAAAACGAATATGGTAGAAAACTTTTAAAGCCGCGAAGTGACTCTGAAGGGTTGGCTTTGATCAAAGATGGAGATAAAAAAGCACTTTTGGTCTCATTTGAGCGTTATCCTAAAATTATGAAGTTTGATGTATATGGCAATGGGTATAAAAAACAGAATATTACTTTGCCTAAACGGTTAAAAAACATCAAAAACTATCAAGGTACAAATGGTGCTTTAGAGGCTTTAACCTACCATCTAAAATATGGAATTTTGACTACTGCTGAATTTCCACTCAAAGACCAAAAAGAGGGTTATCAAGGAATTTTTAATTTAGAGGGTGAAGTATGTAAATTTAAAAAAGATTATTTTGACAATGCCGTAACAGAATTTGAAACCATGGCTGATGGTAATTTATTGATTTTGCAGAGAGATTTTAATAAGAGAAATTTTAAGATACAGATAACTCTAAAAAAAGTCTATTTAAATGAGATAGAAAATGGCGTATGTAAAGCAAAAAATTTAGCGGTTATGAAAAGTGATGAGGGTTGGAACTTAGATAATTTTGAAGGCTTAACGCATTACAAAGATAATATCTATCTTATGATTAGCGATGATAATGGATTTTTTTTACAAAATACAATTTTAACAATGTTTGAAGTAAGAAAATAACTCTTACTTCAAAACTGTAATTTACTTAGGGCAACCACAAGGTGCAGGTGCTGAAACAGCTGAAGCACATGTTGGAAGCTTAGGTGCACAAGAACTTTTGTAAGTACATCCACTGAATGCAACTACAGCTAGTGCTAAAACTGAACCGATAATAATCTTTTTCATAATTTCTCCTTTCATTAAATTTTCTTCTTTTTCAGGGACAAAGCCCCTAAAAAATTCCTCTCAACTAAAGCTACGACTCTCGTCGAGATTTGGTGTATTGATTCTTATTTATTTTTTGGAAGACAATCGCCATATGGTCCGGGGACACAATCAGGTAGATTTTCACAACCAACACAAACTGACTTAGCTTTCGCTATTACAGGTGCTGCTTTGTAAGTACATCCACTAAAAGCAATCATCGCAACAGCGATTAGAGATCCTAAAAGTAATTTTTTCATTACCACTCCTTATAAAAGATAAATAAAGTTTACCAAAATAGAATAGAAAATGCAATAGTTACTGTTTTTTTTATAGTTTTTCTTAAGTTTATGTTACAAAATGTAAACTTGTTGTCTCGTAGTTGTGTGATTCAGGATAATAATGTAAGAAATTTTTCAGAAAATCAGAAAGGATAATAAGGAGAAAGAAAATCTCCTTATATAAGTTTTACTTGCAAGCGCAAGCAGGTTTAACACAAGTTGGGTAACTTGGTGTACAAGTACCACCGCATTTGCTACTGCATCCTGCAATAGTCATAACCGCAACTGCTAAGATGGTGCTTAAAATTAGCTTTTTCATAGAAACTCCTTTCTGATTTTGGATAAATATAGTTTACCGAAAAAGAAGTATAAGTAAAAATTTAATTACTATTTTATAGCATTTTCTTATCTTTTGTTACAATTAGCTACATTTTCCTGTACCACATTTTCCACTAGCACATTTTTTAGTTACTGGAGGTTTTGCAGTTCCACACTTTCCTGCTCCACATTTACTAGCTTCTTGTGATGTTGTACTATTCGTTTCAGCTGTAACACCTTCTGTCTGAGCATCTGACGCGATAAGAAAGGAGGCTAAAAATGCTCCTGCAGCTATAGCTATAATCATCTTCTTCATGTCGTTTCCTTGTTTTGAGATAGGGAATTGTAACGATATACTGTGTAAGGAGTGTGTAGCTATTTTACATTTACTACACACTATTTTGTTATGATTTAGGCAAAGGTTGATTTATGACACGAAGAATATTTATATTGGTACCACTTTTTGCAACTTTCTCGTTTGGATTTTTCTCTTTTTTTAAAAAGGAAGATAAGTGGAATGTTTTAGCGAGTGTTCAAAATCAACTGTTTCCTAAAACCAAAAATTATCCAAGTGCTTCTGAATTTGAAGCTATAAGGTATCTAAAAGTTGTCTCCAAAGATAACTCGTTTGATAAAGATGATTTGGAGTTTCTGTTTAGAGGTGTTAAAGAGGT
>JAOZKZ010000316.1 GCA_029935075.1 Campylobacterales bacterium | reverse complement strand
ACAATCAATCTCAACAACACGAAAAGTATTTGACCCTAAATCACAAGCTATCATGATATAATCCCCACAAATATAATATGTAAAAAGGGTATCAAAATGTTACTTGGAGTAAATATAGACCACATCGCAGTTTTAAGAGAAGCGAGAAAGATAAACGATCCAGATCCATTAGATGCAGTTAGTTTAGCAATCCGTGCAGGTGCAGACCAGATAACTATCCATCTAAGAGAAGATAGACGACACATAAATGAGTACGATGTAGAACGCATTATAAAACACTCAACAGTTCCCGTAAATGTCGAGTGTGCAGTTGATCCTGATGTTATCGAGATCATAGCTGAACTAAAACCTCATCGAGTTACTTTTGTACCTGAAAATAGAGAAGAAGTTACCACAGAAGGTGGACTAAACTTTGATGAACCAAACTTTGCAAATCTTGACAAAGCAGTACATTATCTAAAAGCTAGAGAAATTGAAACTTCATTTTTCATAGACCCTACACAAGAGGCTATAAGAGCTTCTAAAACTATAGGAGTTTCGTGGGTTGAGCTTCACACAGGAAGTTATGCAAATATCTTTGCCATGCTTTATGGAAATCTTCGTCACACGCCACATTCGATAAAAGTGTTAGATGTTGAGAGAAGTAAACTTCAAAAGATGCTTGTAAAAAGTGTTAAAGAGTTACAAGATGCAGCCGAGGGGGCTGATGATTATGGACTTAAAGTTGCAGCTGGGCATGGTCTAAATTATATCAATGTTGACGCAATTTGTAAAATAGATTTAGTACAAGAGTTAAACATCGGACAAAGTATCATCGCTAGAAGTGTTTTTACAGGTTTTGAAAATGCTGTAAAAGAGATGGCAACACTCGTAAAATGAAAATAGCAATAAGCATAGGTGACTTAAATGGAGTTGGCATTGAGATAGCTTTAAATGCCCATCAAGAAATAAAAAGTCTCTGTCATCCGACCTACTTGGTCAGCCAAACCATGCTTGAAAGTGCTTGTCGTTTATTGAATATAAAAATTCCTGAAGATTTTAATACTATCGAGATAGGAGAAGATTTTAAAATAAATCCATCACATGAGACAAAAGAGAGTGGCAAATATTCCCATAACTCTTTTATCAAAGCAATTAAACTTGCAGAGCAAAAAGAGGTAGATGCGATAGTCACGCTTCCCATAAACAAAGAAGCATGGAATAAAGCAGGTATCAATTTTAAAGGGCATACTGACCTTTTAGCGGATTATTTCCAAAAAGAGGCGATTATGATGATAGGATGTGATAAACTTTTTACCGCATTTTTCACACACCATATCCCCATCAAAGAGGTTGCTTCAAAAATTAAAAAAGAGCCTCTTAAAAACTTTCTTATCGATTTTTACCATGAGGTAAAAGAGGAAAAAATAGGAGTTTTAGGACTCAATCCACATGCTGGAGACGGTGGCGTTATAGGAGATGAAGAGATAGAAATTTCACAAGCTATAAAAGAGGCAAATGAAACATTGATGGAAGAGATCTTTGTGGGACCTTTGGTTCCTGATACTGCATTTACACCGCATCTAAGAGAGTATATAAACTACTTTGTCTGCATGTACCATGACCAAGGACTTATCGCTGTAAAATCTCTTTACTTTGATGAGGGGATAAATGTCAGTCTAAATCTTCCCATTATCAGAACTTCAGTTGACCATGGCACAGCATATGATATAGCCTATCAAGGTAAAAACCCTTCAACACTAAGCTATATCAATGCCGTAAAAGAAGCCGTAAGA
>JAOZKZ010000128.1 GCA_029935075.1 Campylobacterales bacterium | reverse complement strand
TAAGCGGATGAAGTTTATCAGCCCCGATGGGAGAGATAACGATAAGATAACTTTTAGCAGTAGTTATTATTGTTATGATTTTTTACCCAAACAGATAGTTATGCGAGAGTTAAAACCATGTTGATTTACCAAAGAATATAAAGCTTTCACTTCCTAATAAACAAATTATTCAAATAGAAACTGTACCCGTCTAACTCCTTGATATTTCATTTTCTCATTATTCGCTCATTATATTTTGTTACACTACAGCTATGAAAACATTTATTATAATATTTACCCTATTTTTCTCTTCACTTTTTGCAGATGAAACGCCTGTCATTACCGATGCATGGAGTTATCAAACTTCTGATATGTCACTGACTATTGAAAATATCAAAGAACATGACACACATTTTAAAAAGATGGATGAAAACAGCTCTCCGACAACCCCTCAATGGATAAAACTCAAACTTCAAGATGATTTAGAAAGTGGCAAATATATCGTTTCCTACGGGCATGCAGATTTTGATCTATCTTCATTTTCTCCCCAACAACAGATGCAAAAATTTATGCTTTATAGCTCTAAACGCGTCTCATTTATTTATCAGAAAGAGCGTGATAGCAAGGTTTATTATGTTCGTTTATTGCCTACTGATGTGACATATCCATCTTATGGTTTTGCTCAAAGTGAAGAGAAGTTTTATGAGGGGATTGATGGTATTTTAATCTATCTTTTTATCGCTGGTATCGTACTTGGGCTTATCATGATGACGGCTATTTACAATGGGTCTTTGTACTATTTTAACCATGAAAAGTCATTTTTGTATTATGCTTTGATGCAGGTTTTTATGGTTGGTGTTCTGTTTTTTCATACTGGTATGCAAAATACAATTTCCCCATATTTTCTAAGCAATCCTTTTGTTTATGAATATCTATCACTTTTTACAGCATTTTTCGCCGTACTTTTTGCACGGAGTTTTTTAAATACCAAAGAGTACCTACCTACCCATGACAAAGTTCTACTACTCTTTTTACTCATAATCGTGCTAGATATATTTTACTTCCCTAAAGCTATCTTAGGAGATTTTGGGCTTTACTCTATTACTACTGCTTATTTTCTAGTAGTTGGATTTTTACGGATGCGACAAGGTTACAAACCTGCACTCTTTTTCTTCATCGGTTGGAGTGCCTTGACAATAGGGATTTTAGTAGTAGAGTATTTTGATGAAATTGCCTACTTTGACACGATGCTTCTAGGTTCAACCATCGAAGCTATCATGTTAGCCATCGCCCTAGCCTACAAAATAAGACAAATCCAATCTGAAAAAGAGCAACAAAAAGAGCTGATGATACATCAAAGTAAACTAGCTTCCATGGGAGAGATGATAGGAAACATAGCCCACCAATGGCGACAACCTCTTACACATCTCTCGTATATACTTATGAATATTGAAGAGTTGGATGATAAAGAACAAAGGAGTAAAAAAGTAGTTGAGGGGACAAAACAGTTAGAATTTATGTCTCAAACCATTGATGATTTTAGAGATTTTTATGCATCTGATAAGGAGAAAGAGAGATTTAATCTCGTTAATGAAACACAACATGTACTTGATTTGATAAATCTTGAAAATATAGAGATACTATTTGAGGTAAAAGAAGAGGTAGAGATATTTAACTATAAAAATGAGTATAAGCAAGTCCTTCTAAACCTACTTTCAAACGCAAAAGAAGCACTTATGAAAAATAGTGTTGACAATCCTACAATCACAATAGAGATAGATGAAAATGCTGTCAAGATAAGTGACAATGCTGGTGGCATTAACAAGGAGAATTTACAAAAGATTTTTGAGCCATATTTTACTACCAAAGATAAAAGTTCGGGAATTGGGCTTTATATGTCAAAGATGATTGTAGAAAAAAACATGGGTGGTAGTTTAAGTGTGAAAAACAAAAATGGCGGAGCGGTGTTTGAGATAAATATTAAATAGATTTTACTAAATAAACCTAATGACAAATTTTCATTACTTTTTAGTAACCATTTACTTATAATGGAGGTAAAATTGAGGAGTTTTTATGAAAAAAGTAGTTTTATCGATACTGTTGTTAGGATTTTTTATCCATGCAAATGCAGGTGTTATGAACTGTACAGTTCCTGTATACAAATCCGTACCCATGTACAAAATTGTAACTAAAAATATACCACATAAACAGTGCTGGGATGAAGAGAGTATTACCCCTAGATACTCAAATAGTTCTTTTTCTTCACTTCCAAATGGGGAGAGCGTAGTTTCAACTAGATGTGTAACCACAAAATGTAGAACCGTTTATAATAGAGTCCAAGAGTATGTTTTAGTCGGGTATAGAAACTATGCAAAATATGGCTGTAACACGATTACAAAAGTTAGCAACTGCCCTTTAACACAACTTAACACTGTGGTTAATTACTAAAAATTTAAGGTTTACCAAAAAAGGTCGATATTCCATCATAAGCTATATACTTTAGGGGTACAAAGTTGCGAGCATTGATGGATTATGAGAAGGATATCTCTCTAAATAATATTTTAGAACATTTTGATAATGGTTTAGAAGATATCACTAAAAAAGAGCTTGCCTCTTACGCATTTAGTGAAATGTTAAAACTTTCAAGTAGTTCCAAGAATCTTAAACTCTCCTCTCTTAAAATCTTTTCTAGCACTCAAGTATCGACTGTATTCATCTACCAAGAACTTTTTGAGGCACACTCTCAAGCATTTTTTAACGCTTGCATAAACACTACACAACATAAGGAAAATATAGCTTCTCTTATTCAAGTGGCTTGTGATTTTGGAAACTTGTATGCATCGTTGAATGATGACAAAAAAATAGCACACTTAAACAATGTGTTTATAGATGAGATTAAAAAAGTTAAAAATGATGCAGAAGATGATAAAAACTTTAATTGTCTACATAAACTACTTTTTGATGACGATGGAAATTTCTCTTCACAAATGCATCTCTTAAAAATAGTAGAGATTCAAAGTCATTTTTTTGAAAAAAACCTCTTTTCAAAAAATGATATCTTCTCTTTACTTATGCTCTTTAGTAACTATACTGACCCTAAACTTCTCCAACTCTATTATCATCTCAAAATTATGTGCAACATGCATACAACTCAAAACACTATCACAAAAGATGAGATAAAAAATATCGCAAATGACTATATCAGCGTTAAGGATAAAAATCATATTGAAACTTTTAATCACTTTTTTATGACACTTTGTGAACATATAAAAAACCATTATTTCTGTCAAATTGACGATAAATATATGGATGTTTCATTTGAAAAAATATCACAAGAGATAAGAGCACCAAAGTGGTATGATGTATTATGGATAAAAAAAGATGATAGATTGCTAGCTAAAAATACCATCAAAATACAACAAGAGTTAAGGGAGATTCAACCAGATTACTCAGAGTTACAATTAACCAAGAAAATATTTGAGAATAATTTTAAGATTTTTTCTTCAATTTCAATGTTAATCTATGAAAATGATGTGCATTTTGAAACTATCACTCAACTCTCAAAACTACTAGGTCATGATTTTACAAAGCACTACTCAGTGGCAGGCATGAATATTAAAAATTTCTATGAAAGAACAAACAATCAGCTTGAGATAGAGGCTATCAATAGAGTTTTGATATTTTGGAGTTTGATAAATGAAAAATCGTATCTTAAAAAAACAGGAATTACCTCCTAATTTCCCTCGCCAACTTATGAACCGACATCGCATAATACGCACTATGGTTATATCGAGTGATAACATAAAAGTTTTTTGCTCCATACCAAAGCTCGTCGTGTGAAGCTCGACTTAGTTTTATGAGTCGTACTTTGTCATGGTAGTTCCATTTGCCATATTTTGGTTCGATTCCAGCTAATTGTGAGCGGTTGTATTTTTTATTGTAACCTGTTTTGTACTTTTTAAATCTATTTCCGTTATATGAAACTCTTGTAGCGATTGGCTCACCTTTTCGCCAACCATTTTGTTTGAGATAGTTTGCGACACTAGCGATTGCATCTACTGGATTTTGCAGACTTATTTTTCCATCTTGGTTAAAATCCACGCCATAAGCTTCATAGTTACTCGGCATAAACTGCCCAAGTCCAATCGCTCCAGCATAAGAGCCTTTGACATTTTTGGGATTAAACTTTTGACGGTAGGAAAGCAGGATAAATTTCTCCAACTCACTTCTAAAAAATTTACTTCGTCGACTCTTCTCAAATGCAAGTGTTGTTAAAGTATCAAAAACAGGATATGAGCCAACATTTTTACCATAAACACTCTCTATACCGATGATAGCAGCAATATACTCAGAAGGAACACCATACTTTTTTTCTGCTTTTTTAAAAGTTGTACGATATTTTCGGATAAATTTTTTGCCTTGTTTTATCCGTTTTGGTGTAATTTTGTATTTTGCATATCTATCCCACGCTCCATGTAAAGGATACTTTTTTTGTAACGCCTTGCTAGGCTTTTTCGTTGGTTTTTTTGTAAACGCTTTAAGCGGGGCATTCTGTTTTTTTACACTGCTAAAAAGTGTTATCAGGTAAGACCTTTTGAAATTATGCTCTTTCACCATTTTATTGATAAACTTCAGAGTTTCTGGATTTTTAGTATAATCTTTGGCATGTAGTGAGAATACCAATAATAAAGCGATAATAATTTTCAAGAAATACCTTTATAATTTAATATTTATATTATACATGATTTAGATGATATAATCACATGAAAGGGTAAGCTATGAAGATTTTCTATTTTTTGATACTGCTATTTGGATATTCATTTGGAGCAGATTATAAAGTTGATGTTACCAACTCTGAAGTTGAATTTAAAGTCAAACATATGGTATTTAGTACAGTTACAGGAAATTTTAAAAAATTTGAAGGTTTATTTTCATGGGATGAAGAGAGTAAACAATTTTCAAGTCTCGTTGGTACTGTAGATGTAGCCACCGTTTCCACAAAAAGCCAAAAAAGAGATAATTTCATAAAAAGTGTTGATTTTTTTGATGTAGAAAAATATCCAACCATGAAGCTCAAATTTCTCAAGCAAAATGAAGATAAAGTGATAATGGAGCTGACTATCAAAGATATCACTAAAAGTATCGAAATGAAGTTAAAAGATATCCAAGACAGCAACTTTACTTTATATGGAGAGATAAATCGAAAAGATTTTCAACTTGACTTTAAAAAACTTAACAAAATCGGTGGTGTCATGGTAGGTAACACGGTCAAAATCACCCTTAAAGTACAAGGGATTTTGACAAACTAAAAAGTTTTCACATTCCTAAACTGTGCAATTTCCGTCTCTACCATATCATCAATCATCCGTGTATAAAGTTCAGCTACAAGATTTGGAGATAAGCTCAAAGATAGTGCTTGATGGCGTACTTTATTTAAAACATCATCAACTCTATCATCTGCTTTTATCTCATCAACAGTATTTTTAAAATTCGCCGCTTGTTTCACATAATCTTTTCTCAAAGCGATTAGTTTTATAATCTGCACATCTACTTTGTCTATTTCACTTCTCACTTCGTTTAGTGAATTACATTTATTCATTTCCATCTTCATATCCTTTCTACTATTTTATCAGAAATTTTTACAAAAAGATAGGAAAGAGAGCTGATTAATTTTTAATCAATTCTTTGTAACTTATAACTTTTTTTGATGTTATACTTCTTTCATAAATTTTTTTAGGAGAGATATATGAAGAGTTTTTTTAAACTTGGTTTAGCTTCACTGCTACCAGTGGCTGCTTTTGCAGATGATGCTGTGTTAAACAGTGGAGATACAGCGTGGATGCTTGTTGCGACAGCATTTGTAATGTTGATGACACCAGCAGGATTAGCACTATTTTACGGTGGTATGACAAGAAGTAAAAATGTTTTAAACACGATGGGTATGAGCCTTATTGCTTATGCGGTCGGTACATTGGTTTGGGTAGTTGCAGGTTATAGCATAGCATTTGGTGCTGGAGATTTTATCGGTACAGGTAAGATAATGTTGAGTGGTATCGATAACACTTCATTGACTGGCACAATTCCTGAGCTTCTTTTTGTGGCATTTCAAGGAACATTTGCAGCCATTGCCGTGGCGATTGCAAGTGGTTCGATGATTGAGAGAATTAAGTTTTCAACATTTGTTATCTTTTCAGCACTTTGGATACTTGTTG
>JAOZKZ010000127.1 GCA_029935075.1 Campylobacterales bacterium | reverse complement strand
GATTTTGTTTTTCTAAGAGCTATAGAGATAGCAGGTTCAGCCAAAAGTGCGTGGTCAACTCGTCTCATAACAAGCATCTGCATTGCATCTATAGGAGATGCAACATATTGGAGTTTAAAATCTTTTTTTGGATCCAACCCTTGTTTTTTACAAATCTGCTCAAATACAATATCAGGCATATCCGCACGAAAAGGCATCACAATCTCTTTACCTTTAAAATCCGCCAAAGTTTTTAGGTTTTTATCTCGTGTAATCATCCCCAAAATTCCCCAAATAGAGACATTTAAAAGTTTGATATCCACACCTTTATTATGCAAGTTTGCCCCAACATTTGTAGGAACAGCAATAAAATCAACCTCTCCACCAATAGTCAAAGCCCTAAGTTCATCAGGATTTTTCCACAAACGAAACTCTATATTTTTAGATATATCATCTAAAGCACCACTCTCAATCATATGTATCATCGGATGCGAAACAGATGCAAAAGGCCCTGCAAATACTAGCTTTTTAGAGTTTGAAGTTTCTATCTCAAGCTTCTTTTCACTCTTTGCATCTGAACAACCTACCATTGTGATAAGTATGATAAATGCCATCATATTTTTAAACATGATAATCCTTATAAGTAATTTTATCAGGATTATATCGATATTGATATTAGTTTTCATTGATTCGAATCAATGATTAGGATAAATTTTGTCTTCTTTAGATTATTTAAGTCATTAATTGTAAAATAAAAAGATGATAAAAACTATTATATTTCTCTTGCTAATCCCAATTATAACTTTTGCACATCCCCATGTATTTGCCGATGTAGCACTAAAAATTGAAGTTAAAAATTCTCAACTAGATGCAGTTCAAATCTCTTGGCACTATGATGAGATGACCTCGGCTATACTTTTGATGGATTATGATAAAAACAGAGATGGAAAATTTGACAAAAAAGAATCACAGTTTTTTAAAGAACAAGTTTTTGATACATTGAAAGAGTATGAATATTACACACATTTTAAAATAGACGGTAAAAAGATACCCATTGATAATCGAACAAAAAACTTTTTTCTAACATATGAAAAAAATAAGTTTATTGTAAATTATACGGTGTCACTTCAAGATATTTCTCAAGAAAAATCTATTGATATTGGCTTTTGGGATAAAGAATTTTATAGTTCATTTGATATTTCTTCAGAGTTTGTCACCTTTAATAAAAAACTAAAATTTGATATAGAAGAGGTTGAAGATGACATTTACATGGGTGTGGTGCTAAAACTAAAACTATGATAGAATTTTTCAATACGATTTTACACCACATCATAAAATACCAACAAGAGTTTCAATCCATCATCGCTTCAAATTTTAGAGAGATTAAAGATGAAAATTCTCTAACATCTGTTATGACAATTCTTGGGATTTCACTCATCTATGGCATCATCCATGCATTGGGTCCAGGACATGGAAAAGCACTTGTAGCTGGGTATTTTCTAGGCAACAACCATAGTTATAAAAAAGCTTTTAAGATAGGTTATCTTATATCTTTTATCCATGCCCTTTCAGCTCTTAGTATCACATTTTTTGTCTATTATCTTCTTACCGTTATCTTTTCAAAAACTTTTCAAGATACTTCTATCTATATGACAAAAGCATCTGGAGTTTTAATCATTGCCATCGGAATTTATCTCTTTTTTGAACATCATAAAGAGAAAGATGCAAACTATACATCTAATAAATCAGACTTAGCCGTCGCTTTTGGTGCTGGAATTGTCCCATGCCCTGGAGTTATGACTGTTGTACTTTTTTCTATCATGATGGGAAAAGTTTTTGTGGGTATCTTAGCTGCGATTCTTATGAGTATTGGCATGGGTCTTACTATATCTTTGAGTGCTATTTTAGCTACTGTGGCTCGAAAAAAGAGCAATAAAAAAGTTTCTAATATCTTTCCTTATATCGGAAATAGTATGATTATTTTATTGGGTGCATATCTTTTTTTATCTTGACTTATCCACCATATATCTCAGGAGTATAGGTGTAACTAAAATTATGATCATTGTTTCCTGTGCCTACAACTTCTCGCTTTCCTCTTATCAAATTATATTGGTCACAACTTTTATCGAGTCCTATCTTGCAACCTAGTGCATAAAACATTCTCGATTTTCTAAAGTTTCTCTCTATGCCATCTCCACCCCGTTTATATATAGTTCCTAGATGGTAACATGCTAAAGAATATCGTTTTTTGCACCCTTTTACAAAGAGTTTTTTTGCCTTTTTATGATTTTCTTTTACACCATCACCTGTAAAATAAAGAACACCCAGTTTTGTGCATCCTTTCACATTTCCATTTTTACATGATTTTTTATAGAGTTCACTTGCTTTTGTAACATTACCTTTTTTATACTCTTTCATGCCCGCATCTAAAAAGTTTGCAGATAAGTTCAAGTTTAGTAGCAATAATATACTTATAACTATTTTAATCATTTTTAATCCATTTTAATTTTGTTAAAAAGTTATTATACCAAATTTAAAGAGATATAAAACTCTTGTAAGGTATGAAAATCAGCATAATCAAAAACAGTAAAAGGATACTGTTTTCCATCTACATCAACATTGATGTTTAATTCATAATATTCACCTCTAAAGATAGCATAATCCAAATGGACTTTATACATGCCTTCTTGTTTATCTAAAGATATTTGATTTAGTCTATAACACTGCTCATCGATAAAATTTGCAATACCAAAAAATGATGCTAGTGATTTTGACTTTGGGTTATGGTAGATATTTGATGGTGTGTCATATTGGAGTATTTCACCATTTTGGATAAATGCTATTTTATCACTTATCGTCATCGCTTCTTTTGGGTCATGTGTCACAAATATAGCCGTTTTTCCACTCTTTTTGATAAGGGTCAGTAAATCTTTTTGTATCTCTGTTTTCAATAATGTATCTATGCTAGAAAATGGCTCATCTAAAAGTATGATGTCAGGGTCAGTAGCCAATACCCTTGCTAGTGAAATTCGCTGTTGTTCTCCACCACTTAGTTCATGTGGATACTTCTTTTCATACCCTTGTAAATCAACCATCTCTAATAGTTCTTTAACGATTGTTTTGTTTTTTTTCTTCACACCAAATAGAAGATTTTTCTCTACATTTAAATGCGGAAAAAGAGCATAGTTTTGAAAAACAAAACCGATATTTCTATCTTGTGGTTCTATATTTTTCTTTTTGTTAAAAACAATCTCTTCATTGATATACAATGAACCACTATCGGCTTTTTCAAATCCTGCGATGATATTTAGTAAGGTGGATTTTCCACTTCCGCTTTTTCCGAGTATTGAGATAATTTGACCTTGCTCAATCTCTAAATTTATATCTTTCAATACTGGCTTATCAAAACTTTTGTTGACTTGTTTTAATTCTAAAATCATATTTTCCTCTTTAGTATCATGATAGTCAAAGGAATCAATGAAATCACTATAATAAAAAGAGAGTATAGTGCCGTTTGGTGAATCATCTGTGAATTTGCTAACACATAAGTTTTAGTTGCCAATGTTTCATAGTTAAAAGGTCGTAAAACCAATGTGATAGGTAGCTCTTTGATAGTAGAGATAAACACCAAGACATAACCAAAAAGGAGTGCATTTTTCATCAAAGGAAGCTCAACCTTAAACATGGTTTTAAGATAGTTGTATCCAAGTGACCTTGAGGCTCTATTTAAATCGATACTTATCCTCTCAAAACTAGAGTCAACGGTGTTTATCCCTATGGCAGAAAAACGAACGATATAGGCAAACAGTAGTGCAAAGTAAGAACCACTTAAAAATAGACTCTTGGTAAAATAGTTCTCTATCAACCATTTATCAATATCAGTCAACAACATGACTATACCGATGGCGATAACAGCACCAGGCATCGTAAATCCTAGTGAAATAATCTTACTAAGATATCTATTTGCCACCGATGGAAAAATACGACTGGTGTAGCCTATGAAAAATGCCAATACCATGATGATAAAAGCAGATAAAAGGGAAGATACAAAACTATTGCTAAGAATTTTTAAAAATCCTTCATCCAAACTATTTGCAGCATATTCATACGAATAAACTCCAATCCAAATAAAAGGGATGACAAAACCAAAAATAATAGGTAGTGAGATGAAAAAGTAGGCTAGATAAAGCTTGTAGCCTTTTAAACTCTGTTTTTTAACAGTTCCCTCTGAGCTTTGTATTTTATACTTTGCTTTTCCTCTGCTATATCTTTCAATGCTTAAAACGACAACAATCATTATCATCGCCATCAATGCCATGTATGCAGCACTTTGTGAGTCATGTAACCCAAACCATGTGTTAAAAATTGCAGGGGTTAGGGTTTTGATATTGTAATATTCTGTTATGCCATATTCACTGATGGTTTCCATCACAACCAAAGCAAGTGAGGCGATAATAGCAGGACGAGAGAGAGGAAGAATGATTTTAAAAAACACTCTTTTTCGTGAAGAGCCTAAACTTAGTGCAGGATTTAGTAAAGCACTTTTACTTTTTTCAAAAGAGGCTTTTACGATTAAATAGACATAGGGGTAAAGTGCTAAGCTCATAATAACAATAACCGAATAGATATTTAAAACATTAAAATACTCTTTGATACCCATAGATTGCAAAAACAGATGAAAATGATTAAAATAGCCAAATATATCAGAATAGATATACCCCATGATATAAGTAGGAATCGTAAAAGGCAAAGCCAGAGCAAAGACAAAAAAACCAGCAAACTTAAAATGGTAAAATGTAGTCAGATAAGCAGTCCCAACCCCTAAGACAAATGTTAAAAATGCCACAGAAAAAACCAATATCAAAGTATCCATGACATACCCAAACAACACCGTATCTTTTAGATGTATGAGGGTTTTTGTCTCACTACCTAAAGCATGATTTATGACAAGTATGATAGGCAGTACAATGATAAAAGTTAAAATATAGCTCCAAATTGACCAGCGATTTATCAAGTTATTTCCATCCTACTTCGTTAAATATTTTTACAGCCTTGGCATTGTTTTCACCTAATTTATAGAGCTGGATACTATCTTCTTTGAACGAACCCCAAGACTCTAGCAGTTTTGAAGGGGCAACATTTTTATTTACTGGGTACTCATAATTGACTTCGCTAAAAATCTTTTGAGCCTCAGGTGAGCATAAAAATTCTATAAATTTGATGGCATTATCTCTATTTTTTGCATATTTTGTCACCCCAATACCGGAGATATTTATATGTGTTCCTCTCTCATTTTCACCTTGATTTGGAAAAAATATCCCTATCCTCTCAGTAACCGCTTTGTCGCTAAAGTTTTTAGAATTCATCAACTGCCCCACATAATAGGTGTTAACAATAGCGATTTTAGCTACTCCTGCAGCTAATGCTCTCATCTGGTCGCGATCACCACCAGTTGGTTTTCTTGCAAAATTTTCACTCACACCTTTCGCCCAAGCTTTTGCCTTCTCTTCCCCATAATGGGCGATAAAAGAAGCGAGTAAAGATTGATTGTAGATATTTGTAGAGGTCTGTGTTAAGATAGCACCTTTATAATCCTTGTTTGTTAATGCCTCATAAGTTGACAATGACTTTGGATTAACCGTGTCAAGATTATAGACAAGAACCCTTGCCCGTTTAGTCACACCAAACCAATACCCCTCTTTATCTCTTAAATTCAGAGGTATAACCTCTTCTAAAAACTTTGACTTAATCGGCTGAAACAAATCTTTCTCTTTAGCAAGATAGAGTCTTCCTACATCAACAGTTAACAAAAGATCCGCAGGAGAGTATTTTCCCTCCTCTTCCAATCTTTTCATTATCTGATCAGAGTTTGCCTGAACGACATTGATTTTTATGCCTGTTTTTTGTGTAAACTTTTTAAATAAAATTTTATCAGAGGGATAGTGTCTGTGGGTATAGATGTTTACTTCATTGGCATGTAATGAAATGAATAATATAGCAATACTTAAAAATATTTTTATCATTAGTTTTCTTTCTTTAAAAGATGCTCATATCGCTTATCTGTCAATAAATTCATAAAAGCAATTAGTGCAGCAATTTTTCGATCTGTTAGTTTTTTAGCTTTTAAAAGTTCAAGATTTACAGTCTCTTTTACCTCAGCTTTAGCCCATGGTTTATTCGTTTCTGGGTTATTTACCCTTTTTATATTATTGTATTTATCATAAAACTCCATAACACCT
>JAOZKZ010000126.1 GCA_029935075.1 Campylobacterales bacterium | reverse complement strand
TTTTTTAATTCCACCGACTTACGATACCTGCTGTAAGAGTTTTGCTCCTTTAGAATCTAAATTATTGACTGCTTGATAATAAACTTCATTTGGAGTTTGGTAATCAATTGCTGAATGTAATCTTCTCTTATTGTATGAATCCATATATTTTTTTATAGAACGATACAGCTGTTTTATATTTTTGTACCCCTAGGGCACTTTGTCGCTATGCTCGGGCGTATTCATTGAGATAAATTTCTTCATATTTGATACTTCTCCAGAATCTTTCGATACAGATGTTATCTGTGGCTCTGCCTTTTCCATCCATGGAGATTTTGATATCATGTCTTTTTAAAATACCTGTGTGCACCTTAGAAGTATATTGACTGCCTTGATCTGTATTAAATATCTCTGGCTTAGGATAGAGTGCTAACGCCTCTTTTAAAACTGATGTAGTGAGTGAAACATCCATTGTATTTGAAAGCTTCCAAGAGAGTATTTTTTTGCTATGCCAGTCAATTATAGCAGCTAGATATACAAAGCCTTTTTCAAGTTTTATGTAAGTGATATCTGTACTCCAAACTTGATTAGTTTTTTCAATGACAACTTGTCCAGCATAATTTCTGAACTCTTTTAAGAGATACTCATATTTATAGTGTTCTTTGTTTGATATAGTCGTACCCAAAGGGCATAGCAATCTTTGGCTTAGGATATAGGGCTTCTATGCCCATGTACCCCATAGCTTTCTTGACAAACTTTTTACCAATATTGTATCCATCTTTTTGGAGTTGCTTGTGTATTCTCCGATATCCATATGATGGAAAGTCTGAATAAATATTATTGATTGCATCTAGTAACCTTAAGTCACCTTCTCGACTAAATGGTTTAATTGGCTGATAATATGCCCTGACCGTAGGGAGGAAATGCCCTTGGGGTGCAATGATGATTTACTTATATTGAGCAATTTACATTGCTTATTTAGAGAAAAAGTATGCTCAGTATCAACAAGAGCTTTTCGCTCTTTAGATGATACCAAGCTTACGAGCTTTTACCCTCAAGGGGCACCTCGCCCTCAAGAAAATCCTTTTCAATAGTTAAATTACCAACTTTTTTAGCTAAATTATCATTGTTTTTTTGGAGAGTCTCAATCTCTTCTTTATAGTCTTTGACTACAGAACTTTTATCAAATGCAAGTGACATATTTTCCAAAAACTGCTTCTTCCAGTTTTTTAAATTATTTGGAATTATCTCATATGAACTTGCTATCTCATTTATAGTTTTTTCTCCCTCTAAAACTTCAAGCACCAATTTAGCTTTAAACTCTGCACTATATGTTCTTCTTTTTGTACTCATTTTTTAATCCTTATGTTCTATTTTTATTTTAACATTTGGAATAAAAAAACTAAATTAACTGGTTTGAATTTGGGGGAGCATTATACTCCTTGTTTGTAAATAACTTAATATTTTCATTAACCAAAATTATAATATAATTTAGGAAACCCTATCTGTTACTTAAGAGTCACTATAATTGGTATAAAATAAATATAGAAAGTATGAAAAGTATCAAAACAGCCCAAGAATCTATGCCCATACGAAAGTAAGTCCTTCTGTTACGCATTATAAGACCGATGAGATAGATAGAAGTCAAAATGATTCCAACAGAGAGAAGAAATAAGACACTTTTACCTGCTTGATTTAGTAAAAGCCCATCACTATAGAGTATATCCACAGGTAAAATCAGCATCAACATAATAGTATTACTTCCTATAATGTCAGAAATTGCCATAGTGTAAGCTCGAAGGCGTATGGCAGAGATGGAGGTACTAAGTTCTGGCAAAGAAGTGGCAGTAGCTAAAAGAGTAGCACCTATAAAATGTGTTCCTAATCCACTTTGCTGGGCAATTGATTCTGCACTTATGACTAGAAAAATACCACTTATAAAGATAATAAATGCTAACAAAGCTATCAAATACCAAATTTTCTTTGTTGGGATTCCTTCAAATCTATCTGCATGAATATTTTCAATCTTTTTCTCTTCAACCTCTATTGGATCTATCACTTGCCATTTTCGATTTTTATTGTAATTGTAAAGTAAAAATAAAACCATAAGATAAATCACAAACAGAAGTGTTGACCCTAAACCGATGTGCCATATCAATGGTATATCTCCAATGATAGTGATAACAAGTAAAATGGCTAAAAGCGTGATAAGTAAAACACCTTGTAGGATATTGATTGACTTTCGAGCTAGATAGGTAAGTGAAGCTCCTGCTATGGTAAAATCAGCTATTGCCAAAACAGCAGTCTGCATCGTAATGCCCCCTGTCATACTGTTAAGTACGAGTACGGCTTCTCCTCTAAGTGCTCCAGTAGTATTGGTAGCAAGTTCTGGCAGTTCGGTAATCGTAGCCAATAACAAAAACCCCATAAAGGCATGGCTTAAACCTGTTCTTTGAGAGATAGCATCAGCATAGATGCTAAGTTTTGTACCACTAACCCAAACAACAGTTGAGGCAATGATAAAAATCAAAAGATTTGCCAAAAGTGGCAATGCTAAAAAATTAAACATAACCTATTATAGCTTTTTTAAGTAGTCAGTTATTATTTGATTTGGTATAATTTCATAGAGGAGCTTTCATGACCGCTGATACATTGCTTACGCTTTCACATACTTTAGGTGGAGTAGGGATTTTTATGATGGGTATGATAGTTATGACTGAAGGACTTCGTTCTATTGCAGGAGATGCAATACGAAAAGCGTTAATGCGTTTTACCAAGACACCTGTTAGTGGGGCAGTAACAGGAGCTGTGAGTACGGCAATTTTACAATCTTCAAGTGCGACAACCGTAGCTGCTGTGGGTTTTGTTGGTGCAGGATTGTTAGCTTTTCCTGAAGCACTTGGTATTATATTTGGTGCAAATATCGGTACGACGATTACAGGTTGGATGGTTGCACTTCTTGGTTTTAAATTTCAACTAGGTTCCGTTATGTTACCACTTATTTTACTAGGTGCTATGCTAAAACTTTTTTTCAAAGATAAGATTGCAGCTTTTGGTTATACTTTGGCAGGTTTTGGGCTTATTTTTGTGGGGATAGAGTGGATGCAAGAGGGAATGTCTGCCTTTGAGGGAATTCTTACTCTTGAAAATCTTCCAGCAGATTCTTTTTTGGGACGCTTACAATTACTTGGATTTGGAATTATTGCGACGATTATTACACAATCCTCAAGTGCTGGAGTGGCAGCGACATTAACTATGTTGTATGCTGGAGCAATTAACTTTGAACAAGCAGCAGCTCTTATTATCGGGATGGATGTAGGGACAACTTTTACAGCTGCCATGGCTGCAATTGGAGGTTCAACGGAGGTAAAGCGTACTGGATTTTCGCATGTGATTTATAACCTTTTTACAGGATTTGGAGCACTATTATTGATCACCCCTTATATCATATTAGTAGAGAAAATAGCCCCAAGTTTTTTAGTAGATCAGGCAGAGATTGCATTGGTTGCGTTTCACACACTTTTTAATATATTGGGTGTGATACTTGTGCTGCCTTTTACACATAGTTTTGCGAGAATGATGGAGAAAATTATCAAAATGCCAAAACAGTTATATAGACAAAAGTTTGATATTTCATTGCTTGAAGATATTCCTTTGGCACTTAGTGTTATTCATAAAGCTTTAGAAGAGGAGTTAAAGGCACTACTTTTACATATCAATTTTCTTTTAGGAGATGTTAAAAAAGGTAAAAAAGCAAATTTGGATGCACTTGAAAAGGCTCTAAATGAGACACAAAATTTTATCGATAAGATCAATTTGGAAAATACAAATGATACTAATTGGCAGAGGCTTATCGATATCATTCATAGTATCGATCATCTACAGCGTCTCTTTGATCGTTGTAAAGAGGATGCCAATAGAGCGTTATTTTTGAAAACCTCTGATAGATTGGCAAAAGAGAGGGTACTTTTAATAGAGTGTAATGAAATACTACTTTTAGATATCAAAGCACATAAATATACAAAAGCAGAACATTGTGCAAAAGCCAGAGCAAAAATGATAAAAAAAGATGTTAATAAAGAGAGAGATATCATAACATCTCTTATGGCAAACGATACCATTAGTATCCCCAACGGTACAAAAAATCTTAAAGCACTAAGGTGGCTTCAACGCTCAAGTGCACACATTGCCCGCATCGTTTACCATCTAGAACAGGCAGTACTCAGTGCGGGCAAATAGATATCATTCAAGTTTGTAAAGCCTTATAATTTAAATATGAATGTGTTCTCTCTCTCTTTTACAACATGGGTTTTGATATGTAACTTCTCTATAATTGTCTCTCTAAATATCTTGGCTTTATCCTCTTCACCATGAATGAGATAGATGTTTTCCAACCCTTCAAAGTGTGCTATCCAATCCAACAAATCCTCTCTATCTCCATGTGCTGAAAAACCATTGATAGTATAAATTTTTGCTTTTACTGCTATTTTTTCTCCACGAACATAGACAAACTCTGCTCCATCTACTATTTTTCGACCTAGTGTTCCACCCACTTGATAACCAACAAAGATAAGTGAATTTTTCTCATCCCAAAGTCTATGTTTAAAATGATGCAAGATTCGTCCACCTGTACACATACCAGACCCTGCGATGATAATAGCTCTTCTTTTGACAGCATTAATAGACATTGATTGGGCTGGACTTTGAGTCAATTTTAAAGCATCAAAAGTAAAAGGATTATGTCCTAAAATAGAGTTAACTTCATGTTCTTCATTTAAAAGTTTCGGATACTGTTTATAGAGATTTGTTGCTTTAATTGCCAAAGGGCTATCTAAAAAAACTTTACAACCTTCAAGTAATCCCTCTTCAAACATCTGTTTTAAAAGGATTAAAATCTCTTGTGTTCGCTCTAATGCAAATGAGGGAATCATCTTATTTTAACGATTTGATGCACTATGCTTCGGAAATTTCTGCTAAAACTGAGCTTTACTTTTGCCCTATCAAACATGCCAAGAAGATTGCTTATAAACATCTTCCATCCAAAGATACCCTAGAAAAGTAAAACTCACACCTGTCATCGAAAAAAGTAGAGCACTTTGTGCACTTAAATATTCCCAAATCATCCCACAAACTATCGCACCTAATGCAGCAAAAAGTGCGATACCAGCATAAAAGAGACCATATACTGAACCTTTATTGTAAGCAAATTTTGCGATATATGCACGATTTGCATTAAGTGAAGTAACTGTAAAAACTCCCAAAAAAGCATAAGAGAGCCAGATGGAGAGCTGACTTCCTTCTAACAACAAGAGCTGTGCAATCACTCCTGAAAGATAGGCAACAGACATCACTTTAAAATGACCGATTTTATCGATGAGATTACCTATTGGAAGACTTATCAATGTTTGTACTGCAGTAGAGACAACAAACAAAAGTGGAATCCAAAAAATCTCAATCCCAATACCTGAAGCCCGTATCGTAAAAAAGGCATCACTAAAGATAAAAAAGAGAAACAAAAAATAAAAAAGAAGTTTTTTGACTACATTAACATCCTCTTTAGTAATTGAAAATTTCTGCTGCTTATGAAGTTTTTTGGGTGCATCTTTGACAAAAAAGATAACAAGTACCAGTGCGATAAGTCCTGGTATGATTGTCGCTATAAAAATAGTTCGTATCACTTCCTCACTCTCACCCCAAAATACCAAAACGGCAAAAAGCAGTAAGGTTCCACTTAACTCTCCTGCGATATCCATCATTTTGTGAAAACCAAAAGTCATCCCCTCTTGTTTACTTTTGGCATATTTGGCGATGAGTAAATCTTTTGGAGCTGAGCGAATCCCTTTGCCTAGTCGTTCAACTCCTTTGAGTGCTGCGGCACTTTTCCACCCCTGACTTAATGCAAAGAGCGGTTTACTGATTGCAGAAAGTGCATAGCCGCTAACAACCAAAGGTTTGACAATACCATAACGATCACTGATATAACCACTTAAAAGCCTCAATGCATATGAAACAAATGTTGCAATTGCCATGATAAAACCCAATTTATCATATCCCTCATGCAAAACAGTAACGATGAAAATAGGCAAGATAGGATTGATCATTGCCGAAGCCATATCAGTAAAAAAGCTGACCCAGCCAAGCATAACAACATTTTTATTAATGGTTTTCATGTGGGTCTTTCCTTTTGATTTTATTTAAAATAGTATCAGCGTTGCAAACCATAAAAAGCTGAAAAAACCTATGATATC
>JAOZKZ010000315.1 GCA_029935075.1 Campylobacterales bacterium | reverse complement strand
TTTACCTCCGTAAGTTTTATGCCATAGTTTTTTACCCGATTTGTTGAGCTTGACGATATAACTGTCAAAATCACCATTTCCATAACTTTCAGTTTTTCCTGCCATCAGATATCCATCTGGAGTATTGATGATTGCATTTACACTATCTTCATCTTTTCCACCATAATATCCTCTCCAAATTTTATCTCCTTGGTCATCAATCTTTAGGATATATGGGTTTATTTCTGCACCAAAAAATTGTATGTGTTTTTGGTTATTTGCAATAACGAGTTTATTATCATCTGATACAATAGCTTTACCATAAAAGTCATCATCGGCATGACCATAACAAGATTTTTGCCAATATATATTGCCATCACCATCGATTTTTACAACATACATATGAGGTCTAGTTCGGTAACAATAGGTTTCTGTAGAGCCTATAAAAACAAAATCTTCTCCTATTTGTATGATATCATTTGCGTTTTCATCATCTTCTCCACCATAAGATTTTGACCATAGTTTTTTACCATTTTTATCTATCTTGATGATATAGGCATTGAAATCTCTATTTTTCGTAAAACTTTTTGTTTTTCCTGCGATGAGATAACCATCACTAAGGCTAATTACCGCCTTAGCCTTATCATGATCTATTCCACCAAATATTTTTTCAAATGTGATTGATTTTCCAGAAGCAAAGAGTGATAAACTGATAAATGTGAGTCCAAAGAGTAGTTTTCGCATGATTTTATCCTATAATTTTATATAAGAAATAGTAATATAATATCTCTTAAAAAATCTATAAGAGAGGTTTTAAGTGCAGAACAAATTTATCAAGACTTTTCAATGCTAAGTTAGAAACCCTCTGTTTCTCTCCCCACATAGGCTCAGGAAAGTAAGAATCCTCTTTAAATCGTGCCATGATATGAAAGTGGACATGAGGCATGTAGTTACCAAATGAAGCGATATTTATTTTTGTTGGTTTGTAGTAGGAAATCATCTCTTTTTCAATGATATCAAGAATTCGCCAAATCCCCTCTTTTACATTTTTAGGACAATCCGAAAACTCTTTATACGGCTCTTGTGTAAAAATTTTCAACCATGGAATCTCACTCTCTTCAATCTCTATAAAGATAAGAGCGTTTTCAAAAATTTTCATCTATTTTTGATTAAAATGGACTAATGCACTTCCCCATGTTAATCCACCACCAAAAGTATCTAAGAGCATAAGGTCGCCAGTTTTTAGTTTGCCACTCTCATACCAATCATTGATAGCCATGGGGATTGAAGCAGCTGAAGTATTTCCGTATTTTGCAACCGTTAATACTACTTTTTCTTGTGGAAAATTCAATTTTCTAGCAACAGCATCGATGATACGGAAATTTGCTTGATGTGGTATAAAAAAGTCTATATCGTCACTTGTCATACTATTTTTTTCTAGGATATTTTTAACATCTTTTGTTAGTGTATTTACAGCAAGTTTGAAAGTTTCATTGCCTTTCATTTTCATATAGTGCATCCCTTCATCAAGTACTTTTTGACTGCAAGGATTTTTAGAGCCACCGCCAGGGGTAATTAAAAAATCTTGATAAGAACCATCAGATGAAGTATGCAAATCGATAATAGACTCCTCTTTTTTATCACTTATACCGATAACCGCAGCTCCTGCCCCATCACCAAACAGTATACTTGTTGTTCTATCATTGTAATCTACAATTGAACTCATTTTTTCAGCACCAATTATCAAAACATTCTTTTTGATACCAGACTCAACAAATGCTTTTGCAATATTCATAGCATATACAAAACCACTACATGCGGCAC
>JAOZKZ010000314.1 GCA_029935075.1 Campylobacterales bacterium | reverse complement strand
TTTTATCTTAGCCACAGGGTATCAACCCAATACAGAGTTAGCTAAAAAAGCAGGACTTAAACTTGCAAGATATGGTGGAATATGGGTTGATGAATATATGCGAACACGAAACAAAGATATCTTTGCGGTAGGGGATTGTAGTGGACGAAGGGATTTTATCACTAGAGACCCTTCAAAAGTTATGTTGGCATCAACTTCTGCTTCAGAAGCAAGAGTTGCAGGAAATTCACTCTATAAAATCAAGTACATGAAAGGATTCAATGGAACTATTGCTATCTTTTCTACTATGATTGGAGATACAGCATTCGCATCAGCAGGGGTTACTCAAGCTCAAGCAGAAAATGAAACTATTGACTATATTGCAGGAACCTTTAGTGGTGTAAATAGACACCCAGCTACAATGCCAGATGCACAAAAACAGTCTGTAAAACTGATAGCTATGAAACATAGCGGACGAATTATCGGCGGACAGGTTGTGGGTGGAAAAGAGGCAGGAGAAATTATCAATATCATCGGTTTGGCGATAGAGTCAGAACTCACGGTATACAATCTTATCTCGCTTCAAGTTGCTACTCAACCACTATTAACAGCCGCACCAACAACTTATCCTATCGTTAAAGCAGCGGAGCAAATCGCACAAGAGATTGATTAAAAAGTTTTGAAGTACCTTTCGGAGGTACTTTAACACTAGCTGCTTATTTTTTATCCATATTTTATCCTAAAATCTTTCCAATTTCTAGTAAAATAATATCAGTTAATAACAAGGAATTGATAGAGATGTTAGAAAAGCTCATAGAAGTTAGCACACAGAGAAACCAAAAAATCAATAAAATAGAACAGATAAAACCAAACCGTAGCGTCGATGAAGCGATGGCAAAGTTAAAAGAGTATGCCGCTACAGGTTATGACTCCATCGAAAAAGATGACAAAGCAGTATTTTTTAAATACTTTGGGATTTTTGACAAAGAGAAATCAAACGGTAAAAACCACTTCATGCTTCGTGTGAGAATTCCTGGTGGTCAGATGAGTGCAATCCAAGCCAAAAAAGTGGGTGAAGTCGCTAAAAAATATGGAAATGATTATATCGATATCACAACACGGATGCAGATAGAGCTTAGGTATCTTAAAGTTGAAGATTTATATACTGTTTTGAGCGAGCTTGAGAGTGTGGGAATCACAACCTATCAAACAGGTATCGATAACCTTAGAAATATCGTCACAGACCCTTTAGATGGGTTAAGCCATGACAATGTTCTTACGACGATGTCGCTTATCGATCAGATGCAAGAGGTTTTTATAAAAAAGAGTGAATGGGTGGGAACACTTCCTCGAAAGTTCAACACTTCTATCAGTGGAAATTATGCTAACCGTTGTAATGTTTTTGCACATGATTGCTCATTTTCTCTTGCACAAAAAGATGGTGTTTTTGGGTTTAATGTTTATCTTGGTGGTCGGGTAGGGATACTTGCTCGTAATGCTAATGTTTTTGTCAAAGTTGATGAGGTTCTACCCTTTTTTACAGCCCTTATCGAAATCTTTAAAGAGTATGGTTTTAGAGATAACCGAAATAAAAACCGTTTACATTTTTTTATCCAAGAAGTGGGTATGGAAAATTTAATAAATATTATCAAAGAGCGAAGTGGATTAGCATTTTCGGGGGCAGGTCAGCAGTCTGTGGAGTTAGAACACTTTGATGCCAAGTACGGAAAAGTAGCTTTAAAAGATGGCTCATTTGCACTGCATGTTATCGTGCCTGCTGGAATTTTTGATGGTTCAGCGATGATAGAAGCTGGTGAAATAGCAGAAA
>JAOZKZ010000313.1 GCA_029935075.1 Campylobacterales bacterium | reverse complement strand
TTGACTAGCAGAATGAAGCGTTGGAGGGTTAAATGTATTAAACTTTTCTACTATTTCTTTACTTAGCCCTGAAACTTTTTCAAAATTAAACGCTTTTGGTATCTTTATATTTATAAGATTTTTCATTTTATCTATCTGTTTTTGCTGTTTTTCGATGTAATTTGCGTATTTTGATTCGACTAAAATTTGCTCTTTTGTCTCTTTTGAAAACGGTACAAACTCAGGAAATAGTGCTTCCAATTTTTCAATTGTAAAACTTTTTCTTCCAACAACGCTTTTAAGTGCGATTTTATCTGTAGCTGGTGCTTCGTCTATTGCTTTTAGAATTGCAGAATTTTCTTTTGATGGAGTTGTGAAGTTTTCGTTAAGATACTCTTTTGCAAAAGCTAAATCTTTTGCATTTTGAGCTACTTTTTCAAAAAGTGAATCTTCGATAAGTCCTATCTGATGTCCATAATGACTAAGTCTAAGGTCTGCATTATCTTCTCGTAAAAGCAGACGATACTCTGCACGGCTTGTAAACATGCGGTAAGGCTCTTTTGTCCCTTTTGTAACTAAGTCATCTATCAAAACACCGATATAAGCTTCATCTCTTCTTAAAATTAAAGGTTCTTTATCGTCAATTGCTAAAGATGCATTTATCCCTGCCATGAGCCCTTGTGCTGCTGCCTCTTCATAACCTGTTGTTCCATTTATCTGACCTGCACAATAAAGCCCTTTGACTTTTTTAGTCTCAAGAGTGTGTGTAAGTTCAATAGGATTGATATAGTCATACTCTATCGCATAACCATATCTCACAATTTGTGCATTTTCCAAACCTTTTATAGAATGGAGCATTTTGAGTTGGACATCGGTTGGAAGTGAAGTGGTAAGTCCGTTGATATAATATTCAGTTGCTTCCTCAGTTTGGGGTTCGATAAAAAGGTGATGTCTATCTTTTTCAGAAAAACGGTTAACTTTATCCTCAATACTTGGGCAATACCTAGGCCCTACCCCCTCTATCTGTCCTGTAAAAAGTGGAGCTCTGTGAAAGTTTCCTGATATGATATCATGGGTTGATGTGTTGGTAAAAGTGATAAAACATGGCAGTTGATTTGGTTTGAACGTTTCTCTATCGGTTCTAAAACTAAAAGGAATTGGGTTTTCATCGCCTGGTTGTTCATCCATGACGGAAAAATCAATACTCTTTGCATCAATTCTTGGACATGTTCCAGTTTTCAGTCTTCCTAAATTTAATCCCAGGGACTTCATGCTATCGCTCAACTTATTTGATGGAAACTCTCCGCTTCTTCCTGCCTCTTGTTGAAACTCTCCGATGTGAATCAAACCTTTTAAAAAAGTCCCTGAAGTGATGATGACTTTTTGAGCTTTATAATTATTTTGTAAATTGGTTTTAACACCTGTAATTATCCCATCATTTACAACTAGCTCTTCTGCCATCTCTTGTTTTACGGTAAGATTTTGAGTGTTTAGACAAGTATCTCTCATGTAAACACTATACTTATCCATGTCAATTTGAGCTCGACTTCCTCTAACCGCTGGACCTTTTGAAGCATTTAAAATTCTATATTGGATACCAGTCTTGTCTGTACAAACTCCCATCTCTCCACCAAGTGCATCAATCTCTTTTACAAGATGTCCTTTTGCAAGTCCACCGATTGCAGGATTACAGCTTACTGCTCCTATGCGGTCTGCTAACATGGTTAAAAGAAGTGTCTTTTTCCCCATTCTGGCACAAGATAGTGAAGCTTCAATTCCCGCATGTCCACCACCTATTATAATTACATCATATTTCATTTATATAAACCCTATAT
>JAOZKZ010000125.1:310-6297 GCA_029935075.1 Campylobacterales bacterium | reverse complement strand
TTTTACCTAACAAAGACGGTGCGGTTGTTTCTGATTTCCTCTTAGAAATAACCTTACTGCTATTTTCACCTAACAAATCCGGTGCGGGTGATTTTGCCTTAGAAGCTCCGCTCAATCCAAGAACCCCTTCTTTATCTAACTTTAGGACTGAACGATAATCAAAGACAGGACATGTTTTATTTGAAACTTCACAATGCCCATGAAATGTAATTTGACCATCATATGCTTTATTAACATCAAGTGCCCATTTTTTTAAAGCTGTGAACTGGGCTTGTGAATAATTTTTAAGCCCGTGTAATACTATTGCTATAGTCCCTGTGTTGTTTCCTCCTTGAGCCGCTGGTATTTTTTCTATAGGTCTCCCTATATCTATTGTTCCATCATCATGTATCATATAATGATATCCAATATCTGACCAGCCGTTACCTTTCACATGCCAACTTCTTACAGTAGCAACATTATCATTTTTTGAGTTGTCATCAGCAGTACAATGTATGAAAACTCTATTGACTGGGCGTTTAGGTTTAGTGAAACTCCCATATTTTTTACCAGCATTTTTTGCTACACTTCCTGCCCCACCTAAAGCAAATTTTGATGAACCTTTATTAGCATCACTTTTCGATACATCTCCTGTCCCAAAAATAGCCCCGGCACCTGCTGCAGTTGTTAGTGTTCCACTCAATAAAGCACCTATTCCTTGTTTGGCAGTAGCCCTTAATAATTCCATCCAATTCATACCAGTATTTACACTGCTTTTACTGCCTTCACTAACCATACCTGCTACTACATTACCACCTTGTATAGCATCTACTCTTCTTGTCCAAGATGTGCTGAATTTACTCCAATTTTTCAATGATTGATAGTCTTTCATCCTCGCCTGGGCTACTTCTTCTGACCCAGCACCTTTAGGTGCTCTTCTTAACATCCTACCAGCACCGCCAGAACCAGCACTATTAGCATGATCTATAATATGAAATATTGCTTTTTGATCGGTTATTCCTCTTTCTTTTGCTAGTCTTATAGCAGGGTTATAATAGTTTATAATAAAGACCTGATCCTGTGCTTTTTTGGAAGCAGGGGTAAGTCCTATTCTTTTAAGCCAATTTCTAAATGAATTTCCTATTCTTGCTTGGCTACCAAGATATCTCCCTGCTCCTGGAACCTGGGCTTGGTACATTAATTTAACAAACATGTACAAAGACCCTCTGTTTAGTTGATAAGCCCCGAAATTAAGACCAGCACCATCAGCAAGTACACTTATAGAGTCATATTTACCCTCGTTTGCCGAGACTATCTGAGCCGCTTTCTTTTGAAGTCCTTTTAGGGTTGCCCCTGCCGCTTCATTTCCACCGCTTACCCCACTAAGATCTCCACCTCCAAAATTTGGTGATTTCCCACTACCCGTAATAGTATCTTTTATAGCATTAACAGCATCTTTGCTCATATCTTTACCAATTTTTTCAGAAATAGCCCCGGCTACCATACCCTTTAATAAATCAGTACCTTTATCAATAACTTTACCAACCACGGCAATATCTGTGATCTTTTTTACTATTTTGGTTCCTTCTGTTCCCAAAACATCACCCACTGCTATCAGATCACCCTCAACAACACCTTTCTTAAGATTTTTCATATTTTTACTATTAGTAATATCTTTTACTTTTTCAACAACAGCATCAGAAAAGCTTTTGTCGGTGACTGTTGCTGTTTTTACTTGTTCTATGACCTTATCTGTTGCTTTATTTCTTTTTTTGATATTTATTTTACTATTGGGGTTATTAGGGTTGTTTATTATTTTATTAGCATCTAATTCTCTGTTCCAGTTTGGTATGCCTATATTTTTTGAATAAGCATCCATATAATCTTTTACTAATTTTTGATTTTCTGGGGAATCTACACCATAATATAAAATATCTTTTATATTTCTCATCAAATCCGGACCGTCAAATTTATCCCCTTCATAGTCATAATAGACAGATTGTGTTGCTTTGACTTTTCTGGCTTTTGCTATCCTCTTCTCTTCTGCTAATCTTTTTTCTTTTTTCTCCTCAAAATATGTACCTATTCCTTCCCAACTTTCATCCCAACTTTTTCCCATTCGGTCGAACGATTGGCTGGTATTACCCGATACCTCTGTCCAGACTTTACCCATGGCGGTTCCCATGTCACCAAAAAAGTCTTTAGTCCCTTTTACAAAACTATCCCATTTTCTTCCTACTGCGCCTTTCAACCATTCTATTTTATCTTCTATCATTTCTATTTTTTCTTTTACCCCATCGAAACCTAAAGCCTCACCAACATATATAGCCCCTTTTGCCATCATCTTTGGTAAAAATGTAATAGTATCCCATGTGCCTGTTTTAATAGCCTCACCTAAGTCACCTAATTTTTCCCAGACTATTGGCCCTATTCTTGTGACCATGCCTTTAAAGTTATCAAAGTCGATTTTTCTGTGTTCCCACCAATCACCAAAGAAGCTCATGACTGCTTTTGATGATTTATGCCATGTTTCGCCTATCAATCCAGGCACATCTTTTATATCATACCCGTTAAATTTTAATGCCGCATACCCTGCCGCAAGGACTGCTGCTGTGACTGCTGCTGTGACTGCGACCCCACCAGCAGTGACCCCAGTTAGCATGCCCATTGCCAAAGTTCTAGCCCCTTGTCCGGCAATTTGAACAGCACCTTGTTTCATTAATGTGCTCATCAAAGATGAACCCGCTTTTGCTCCTGCTTTTGCTCCACCTTGTTTAAAAATATTACCAGTAGTGTTGTATGGTCTAGCTTTGTTGAGAGTTTGACTTGCTACCCTCTTGGCTCCTTGTTTTTTGAGTATCCTTGCCGCTTCTGCTTGTGCTTTTCTTTCAGCGACATCTTTCATTACATCTTTGCCATTGATAAGCATTATCATTTTTCTTTTGAATTTGGTTCCCTTACCAGTAAACCAGTTTACTATTGACTTCAAACCATCTATACCAGCCTTTGGTATATTTTTGATCCAATTTAAAGTTTTTATAAGATTCTTAGGCATATTAAAAAGAAACTTCAATGACTTGTATACCAATCTAATGGGTCCTGCTTTTAAAATCCATTTAGCCAGCCCAATTACTGGTGATAACAGCAACATAGTAGCCTTATATTTCAAAAACATATCTATTGCTCTTTCGAGCATAGTCCTACCCTTTTCTATAGCATCGTTTGCCGCTTTGGTTATTCCATCCATCCCTGGTAATCCAGATTTACCAGCCACACCAGAGCCACCAGAGCCACCAGAGCCACCAGAGCCACCAGAGACGGAGGCTTTTTTTGCTTTTTTTCTTGCCTCTGTGTCCTGGTCATAGACTATTTTAGTATTAATGGCTATTTGTTTAACGGATTTATTCAGTTGTTCAAAAAGATTAATATTTTCTTGATTTACCTTATCGGCTTTTTCACGGGATTTTCTATCGTCACCTGCCGAGACCATAGTGAATGTAATATTATCTATACTGAATGGATTCAGGGCTGTTTTGAGTCTTTCTTGAGCTTGTTCTTGGGATTTTGAGTTTTTTTGTACCTGTGTTTGTGTGGCTTTGCCTTGTGCCTGATTCGTAACGGTTATATCTTGTATAAGGTTTTGATTAGATTCAAGCCTTGAGAGTCTTTTATCTGTTCTTTTTGATTCTGATCTGCCTTTATATAATTTTGCTTTATTATAAGTCTGCTGGAAATTACCACCAAACATATCAGTCATGAAGCTCATATTAACCCCCTAGTTTAGGTTCTTCTTTTATTTTTTCGGATAATAACTTCAAGAATATTTCCCTTTCAAAAGGATACATACTGTCTGTGTCTAATTTAGAAAAATTAGAATAGTAACTCAGGCTTAGGTAATCTTGGTATATGCTAGCCGGGGAGCTTTTTGAAATAATCTGATTAGGGTTTACCATGACCTCTAATTCATCTTTACATTTTTTACACTGCTTTTTAACCACAGGGCTGAATACTTTTTGGGCATTCTTGACTATTTTTTCTTGTATTTTATTGTATTCTTTTAAGATAAGTTTATCCGTTATCTTAGTATTTATAATGTCATTTATACTTTCAAAAACTCCCAAGGGAATACCATCTTCAAAATCAAAATTAAAAAAATCATTAGTATCTATATTATAAGCATTAACACTGCCACAATGGCATTCTTGTTGAATTTCTATTATATTAGATACCGAGATTTCTCTTAGTTTAAACATCAGAGCCATAGCATCAAGTTCATTCAGGGGTTTTGTATCAGTCAGGGTTTTAAGTTTGTCTATCAAAGGCACATCATCTTCTAAAAGCAAGAATTCTTTCTCTTGCTTTGTGGTGTACCGTTTTAGGTTATCTAAACGATCTTGGTACCATGTCTTTGATTTTTTGTATTTCATCTGACTAGGTTATTGTAATAAAGACTCAAACAACCCTGGAATTTCTTGTGCTATGAAATTAGATTCTTTCCCACATTCTGTACAGTGTTTTTGTACTTTCATGGTCATTTCAGAAGATACCGATTTCAGATTATCATATACTACTGATATGTCCTTTAAAGGAAGGTCATCAATCCAATCCAGGGTTTCCAGAGGGCTTTTATTGTTGTTGATATGTAAAGCGAATTCTATATCTTTTTCTTGAGTAATACCATCATAATCCTGAGAGTTTATAATATCTTGTTCTATATCTTTAAGCAGGCTTTGGCTCTTGATGTCTATAAATTCTGTATTGTTTAGCTTCTTTGGGAATTGGTTCATCGTGTATTCAACGGATTCTGTAACTGAGGTTTTTATGTGCTGTAGGCTCTGACAGTATTCACACTCAGAGTCAAACTCAAATTCATCGGCTATTGATTCCTTTCTCAAAAGGGCAGTAAGATACTGTTGTTCTGAATCTGAGAGATAAACATCATAATCGGATACATTATCTCTAATAAGGACCCTTACCACATCATCAAAATCAAGGTCGTTGATGTCCTCAAGTTTTTCAAAAACCTTACGGAATTTCTTCTTGGTTTTGCCCGTCCATGGTTTAAAATGAATTGTTTTGTTTTCGCCTAATTTTACATCAAAAGGGTATTTTTTAATATCCACTTTAACCTCTGCCTTTTCTGCCTTTTCTGCTTTAACCTCTGCCTTTTCTGCCTTTTCTGCTTTAACCTCTGCCTTTTCTGCGTCTCTCTGGGCTTTATCTGCCTTGGCTTTTAAAATAGCCATCTCATTTAATTCTTTTTGTGTCATCTCTTTCCTTTTATTTTATTTATATCTTTGCTCCTTGGACAGGACTGGCAAACGATATCGTAAATTCCGCTATTTGTGTATTGTTATTATCAAACTGAACTTGAGATATATTAGATATCAGGACCTTTGAGCTTTCAAAAATCATTTGTTTATCTATTTTTATCTGAACATGGGATACTATATCATCATAGTATCCTTTTTGCTGTTTTTCCCAGACTTTTATGAAATATTTTCTTAGTTCTAAGCCCTCGAAGTCCCTAAAGTTTACACTAAATGTATAAGTCTCATTTCTTTGGGCTATTTGTCTCCAAACACCACCGTGTAAACTAAGACCCACACCTGAAGCCAGCTGAGGGTTGTCTATATTGATACAACACATTTTCCAGACTTCTTCAGGAGTAAACCCCTGAATACCGGTGAACTTAGTAGTATTATTCAAAAAGATGAACTCGAAGTCATCTACTATGGCAAACTTAGCCTTGTAGATGTTAGTTACTATATCATTAATTGCCATTATGACTTCTCTAAAGTACCACTAAATGTGTTCAACTTTGCATTATCAGGCAAATGTACTATTGTTTTAAAACTTCTTGTAGAGGTGATTAATTCATCCTCGAACTCTTGGTTTATTATCGAAGGTGTATATGTATAAACCTCTGATGGGGTTACCGCTAAAGTTTTGGATGGTGTTATCCAGTATTTAAGGTAGGTCCCTGAAGAGGCTTTGGCATCATCTAT
>JAOZKZ010000125.1:0-210 GCA_029935075.1 Campylobacterales bacterium | reverse complement strand
ATCTTCTGTTTCTCTGGTAAAGACGGATTTATCACCAGCAGTAGTACCTAATTGATTTTCGTCATTACTCCCTGTACCCCATACTTCACCGTTGTTTCTTATTATCATGGTGTGGTACAATCCACATGATATCGTATTGGCATCTTCTATATCTTCTGTTTCTCTGGTAAAGACGGATTTATCACCAGCAGTAGTACCTAATTGACCATA
>JAOZKZ010000023.1 GCA_029935075.1 Campylobacterales bacterium | reverse complement strand
TATTTCACTTTTAACTTAATATAATAAAATATATTTAATTTTTGTTTATTATATTATGTTAGAATATGTTTAAATATTTATGAGGAAACACCATGAAAAACAATAAACTAATTACACTAACAACAGCAACAATACTTTTTTTTCTATCTGGATGTGGAGGAACTGATGCAACGATAGAAGAACTTCAAGATGCTGGTAAAACAGTTGTAGAACAAGGAAGTAGTCAAGCAAAAAAATCTGATATTGTATTGGATTTTAAAACTGAGGGCACTTATGACCTGAATGATTATCTCTTTCCTTCTCAAATACTTTCACAAAAAAACTTTCGTGTTAAAACTTATACAGGAGATAACGATCTTACAGATAGCGTTTATGGTACTCCAACTACTACATCATTTTATATACAAACCCATGAAACAGATGGAAATCAAATAACATATAAAGAAAATGATAAATTTGATGCACTCTATACACTTCTAAATGATAGAATTCAAAGAGAAGATGACACACAATCAAAGTCAGTTGATATTGTTCGATTTGCTGATATTGGTGACTACATTAGTAATATAGAAGAGCGTTTATCACTTTATGGACTTAGCACAACTACCAATTTGAAAATTCAATGTAAACTAAACAACACTTTAGAATCAAAAAATAATTATCCAAATATCTTACAAGTGGTTTGTCAAAGTCAAAATGCACTCTATAGAGGAGAATATTTTTATGCTAAAGAGATAGGAACTGTTTTAGAAATCAACTCTTTATGTACACAAGATCTATCAAATGAACTTAACTGTACTAATGTTGTCTCGGAATATAGACCTCTAAGTTAATTTTATTAATAATAAAAATTATTGTATCATAAATGTAAATATTAAGGAATTTTCATGGATACACAACCCATAACTATAGAAGGACGAAAAAAACTAGGTCAAGAACTTCATGATCTCAAAATGGTAGAGAGACCACAAACTGTTATAGAAATTGATATAGCAAGAGACCATGGCGATTTAAAAGAGAATGCCGAATACCATGCAGCTCGTGAGAAACTTCGTTTTATTGAAGCGCGTATGTCTGAACTTGGAGATTTATATGATAGTGTTCGTGAAGTAGACCCTTCTAAATTTGCTCATGACAAAGTGATGTTTGGCTCAACAGTTACGATTGAGAACTTAGATACCCAAGAGCAGTCAACTTATACGATAGTAGGAACTTATGAGAGCAATCCAGATGCGGGTCTTATCTCTTCTATCACACCTCTAGCTCGACAACTTATGGGTAAAGAGGAAGAAGATGAAGTGACCGTTAGGCTACCTGCTGGCAACATAGAATATGAAATTATATCTATATGCTATAAAGAGATTGTTCTCTCATGATACCTGTTGCGATTGTTGGGGCTAGTGGATATACAGGGCTAGAGCTTCTAAAAATCCTTATAAAGCATCCAGAGTTTGATATCACTTATGTGGCAACAAGTAGTGGAAACGCAACTGTAACTGAGCTTCATCCTTCTCTAACTGGACTTTTTGAAGCAAAAGTTGAAGTTGCAGATGCAAAAGAGATTGCAAAGCACGCTAAATTGGCTTTTTTGGCACTTCCCCATCGTGCATCTATGGGATTTGCAAAAGAGCTTTTAAATTTAGGCGTTAAGGTTGTTGATCTGTCAGCGGATTATCGATTAGAGCTTGAAACTTATGAAAAACATTATTGTCCCCATGAGGATATAGAACACTTAAAAGAGTCTGTTTATGGACTTCCTGAAATGTATCGTGAAGAGATTAAAAAAAGTAACCTTGTAGCAAATCCGGGGTGTTATCCTACGGCTGCCATTTTAGGGTTACTTCCTTTTTTGGATTTTATAGATGAGAGTTTTCCTATATTTATAGATGCAAAAACCGGAGTATCTGGAGCTGGAAAAAAGTGTACGGAAAATACGCACTATATCTCCATAAATGAAAATATCTTTGCTTACAATCCATGGAAGCATAGACATGAGCCAGAAATAGCTGAAAAACTTCGTTTAAAAAGTGGTAAAACCTTTGATATCAATTTTGTTCCGCATCTTTTGCCTATAACTCGTGGGGAGATGATTGACTCATACATGTTATTAAAAGAAGAGATTGACCCAATGGAAGTTTTAAAAGAGTATTACAAAGAGGAAGAGTTTGTTCGTATCTTTGAAAACCCAGTAGATATGAAGTCATGTGCTGGGACTAACTTTTGTGATATCTTTGCCAAAAGAAGAGATAAAAAACTTTATATAAATAGCACCGTTGACAATATACTTCGTGGCTCTTCATCACAAGCAGTTGCCAATGCAAACTTGATGTGTGGATTTGAAGAGAACCTTGCAATTCCAACGATTGCTTATGTACCATGACATTCAAGAGGGAGCACTCTTTATCTCGGATGCTCATGACAATGAGAGCAGAGATGGCTTTTACAACTTCCTTAGAGAACTAGAAAAAAGAGAGACTTTACCTTCTCAACTCTTTTTGATGGGAGATATGTTTGAACTGCTCGTAGGGAATGTAACTTATACAAAATTGCTTTTCAAGGATACGATAGATATTTTAAACTCCCTTTCACACAAGGTTGAAATTTTCTATTTTGAGGGAAATCATGACTTTGACTTAAAAACTATTTTTCCCAATATAAAAATATTCCCAATCCAAGTGCAACCTACACTTTTTCGATTTAAAGGTAAAAAGCTTCTACTCTCACATGGAGACTTAAATCAAGGTACTGGCTACTCTATTTATACAGGCATTGTAAGAAATATTATCATACTAAAAATACTTAATTTTATAGACACTCTTACAAAAAATTCAATCTCTAAAAAAATCATCTCTTTGCATATTGATAAAGATATATGCTACAAAATAAAAGATTTTAAACAAATCATTAAACAAAAAATCCAAAAGTACGATATAGGGTTAAGTGAAATTGATTTTGTCTGTGAAGGACACCATCACCAAAACAGAGAGTTTGTCTTTGAAAACCTCAAATACAAGAACTTCAGCAGTTTTGCATGTGATAAAAGTTACTTCAAAATAACCTTCGCAGAGGAGATTAAATTCATAAATTTTTCCTAAGGGGATAAGATATGAATGATGATAATGTCTTAAAAGTTGGATCCAATGAGATGGAACTTGTTGATTTTCGTATTCTAAAACAATCAAGTGATGGTAGCGTATATGAAGGTATTTATGGGGTTAATGTCTCAAAAGTACGAGAAATCATCAAACTTCCAAACTTAACAGAACTTCCAGGTGCTCCAGAGTATATCGATGGTATTTTTGATCTTAGAGGTGTTGTGATTCCCGTTGTGAACTTGGCAAAATGGATGGATATGACTCCTCCTAAAGATGATAAAGTTCAACTTAGAGTCATCATCACAGAATTTAACAATGTTTTGATAGGTTTTGCGGTACATGAAGCACGAAGAATTAGACGCATCTCTTGGAAGGATATAGAGTCAGCATCATTTGCATCCAACGAAGGTGCTTTTGAGAAGACAAAAATCACAGGTGTCACTAAGATTGAAAATGAAGAAGTACTTTTGATTCTTGATTTAGAAAGTATCATAGAAGAGCTAGGTTTCTATAAACCAACTACAGACATAGCTAGTAATGATGTAGAAAAGTTCAAAGGAACAGCACTTATACTTGATGACAGTTCAACTGCAAGACGCATTGTAAAAGAGTCCCTCCATAAAATGGGACTCAATGTAGTAGAAGCACAAGATGGTGTAGATGGATTAAAAAAGCTAAATGAATTGATTACAATTTTTGGAGATTCTCTAACAGAAGAACTTCGTATCATTATCAGCGATGTTGAGATGCCTCAAATGGATGGTTTCCACTTCGCTTCTCATGTAAAAAAAGATGATCGTACAAAAAATATCCCATTGATTTTTAACTCTTCGATCTCTGATCACTTTAGTGATATTCGAGGAGAAGAGGCAGGGGCAGATGCATATTTAACAAAATTTAATGCTGCAACATTTTATACAGAGGTTGCAAAAGCAATTCATGCACACCAAGCAACAAAACCTATAATTGCAGTAGCGTAAGGAGTAGAAAATGGATGAATTACAAGAAATAATGGAAGACTTTTTAATTGAGGCATTTGAACTTATTGAGCAAATGGATCAAGACCTTGTTGAACTAGAATCAAATCCTGATGATTTAGAACTTTTAAATGGTATTTTTAGAGTAGCCCATACTGTAAAAGGGTCAAGTTCGTTTTTAAACTTTGATATCTTGACTGAACTAACGCATCACATGGAAGATGTATTAAATAAAGCTAGAAAAGATGAGCTTAAAATCACACCAGACATAATGGATGTTGTTTTACAATCAGTAGATATGATGAAAGCTCTTTTAGAAGCTATTAAAGAGTCAAGTACAGATGCTGAGAGTGGTATTGATATTAAAGAAATTTGTGCAAAATTTGATCAAATCTCAAATGGAGATGTTCCAAATGTTGAGACTTCAACAGCCCAAGAGAGTGCTATTGCAGAAATTAGTGCACAAATACCAGTAGCTGAAGAGAAAAAAGAAGATATTATTGCTCCCCCTATACAAGTAGTAGAAGAGGTTAAAGATGAAGCTCTTGATATCTCTGAGATGAGTGATGATGATGTTGCAAATGAGATAGAAAGATTATTGGCTCAAAAGATGGAAGAGAAACTTGCAAAAAAAGCAAAAAAAGCAGCTGAAAAATCTCAACCAATAGCAGCAGTAGAGACACCTACACCAAAAGTAGAAATTATCACTCCAGCTCTAGCTCCTACGCCTGCACCTGCACCAGTTGCTGTAAAAGTTGAGACACCAAAAGCAAAAAAAGCAACACCTACAAAAAAAACCCCAAATACTCCAGAACAGACAATTCGTGTTGAAGTAAGTAGATTAGATCATTTAATGAACCTCATCGGGGAGTTGGTACTTGGGAAAAATAGACTTCTTAAGATCTATGATGATGTAGAAGAGCGTTATGAGGGTGAAAAATTCCTTGAAGAGTTAAACCAAGTTGTTTCATCTGTTTCAATGGTTACAACAGACTTGCAAATAGCAGTTATGAAAACAAGAATGTTACCTGTTTCAAAAGTATTTAATAAATTTCCAAGACTTGTTCGTGATCTCTCTCGTGAGCTAAGTAAAGATATAGATCTTGTACTTACAGGGGAAGAGACAGAACTTGATAAATCAATCGTTGAAGAGATTGGTGATCCATTGGTGCATATGATAAGAAACTCATGTGACCATGGTATTGAAACTCCTGAAGTAAGAACAGCAGCAGGAAAATCCGCACGAGGTACTGTAAACCTAAAAGCTTATAATGAAGGAAACCAAATCGTTATCGAAATTAAAGATGATGGTGCAGGAATGGATCCTGGTTTCTTAAAAATGATGGCAATTGACAAAGGAGTCATTACCGATCGTGAAGCAGATAACTTAACTGATAAAGAGGCTTATGGATTGATTTTTAGACCTGGTTTTTCAACAGCAGCCAAAGTTACTGGCGTTTCAGGGCGTGGTGTTGGTATGGATGTTGTTAAAACAAATATCGAAAAACTAAATGGAATTATTGATATCGATAGTGAATTGGGAAAAGGTTCAACTTTTAAACTCAAAATTCCTCTTACTTTAGCAATCATGCAAGCACTTTTAGTAAATGCTCAAGAAGAGTATTTTGCGATACCATTATCTTCTGTTTTAGAGACGGTAAGAATTTCTATAGATGAAGTTTATACGATTGAAGGTAGAAATGTACTTCGTTTGAGAAATGAAATCCTCTCACTTGTAAGACTCTCTGACATGTTTGGTGTTGAGCAAGTATTTGACAGCGGAGAACATGCTTATGTAGTTATCATAGGTCTAGCTGAGAGCAAACTAGGAATTATAGTAGATGGACTGGTGGGTCAAGAAGAGATTGTTATCAAATCAATGGGTGATTATCTCAAAGGAATTGACGGAATTGCAGGGGCTACGATAAGAGGTGATGGTGGTGTTACACTTATTACCGATGTATCAGCGATGATGAATCTTGCAAAAGAGGTAAAAGTTGACCTTACACAAGAGACGGCAAACACTATAACGCAATCAAAAAACAATCCAAGTGACTATAATGTTCTTGTAGTTGATGATAGTAAAACCGATCGTACCATCATAAGAAAGTCCCTAGCACCTCTTGGAGTCACATTAACTGAAGCTACAAATGGTGTAGAGGCACTCAGTATCCTGAAATCCAATGAGATAAATTTTGATGCAGTTTTAGTAGATATCGAAATGCCACAAATGGATGGATATACACTAGCAAGTGAAATAAGAAAATATTCAAAATATAGAAACTTACCACTTTTAGCAGTAACTTCTAGAACCTCTAAATCAGATCGTCTTCGTGGTGTTGAAGTTGGCATGACAGAGTATATTACAAAGCCATATTCACCAGAATACTTAATGAGTACAGTTAGTAAAAACATAAAATTACCAGTGGAGGCATAAGATGAGTCAACAATTAGAACAAGTTTTAAAAAAGCAAAAGAGAGCCATGGATGGAGATCTTGGTAATGGTAAAGAAGAAGAAAATATTACACAACTTGTAGGATTTATCGTAGGAGATGAAGAATATGCGATACCTATTTTAAATATTCAAGAGATTATTAAACCTATTGAGTATACAAGAGTGCCAAGCACACCTAGTTATGTCCTTGGAGCTTTTAACTTAAGAGGAAATGTAATTCCACTTATTGATTTGAGAAGAAAATTCAACATGCCTCCTCAAAATCAAAATGCAGAAACACGCTATATCGTTATGAAAGATGGTGATAATATCGCAGGTTTTGTAATCGATAAACTAACCGAAGCTATAAGACTTACGGATAGACAAATCGAACCAGCACCAGAAACGCTTCATAAAGAGCAAGGTACGATTAGTGGTATCGGAAAGCGTAAAGATAGTATTTTAACAATCCTCAGAGTAGAAGCACTACTAAAGAGAACCTTTTAGCGTCTACTCTCAATTATGGTTTTTGCCAATGCAAAGTTATTGGCAGCCATTAAGTGCATTTTAGGATGCAAGTCATAAATCTTGCCAAAAGTTTTAACACTTAACTCTAATCCTACTTTGTCTTGCTCTTCATTCGATATTTTTTTTGCATTAAAAAGTTTTTCACCCCACTCTTTTGGCACTTCAACTCCTGGAACATGAGCGGTTAAAAACTGTGCGGTTCTAAGTTTTGTAATGGGAAAATATCCTAAAATAAGTTGTGCTTCTTTTGCTTTATCTCCAGCTTCTATCTTTGCTTTTTCAAAAAGCTCAAGTAACATTTTTGCATTTTCAACACTATAAACAGGTTGTGTAACGATAGCAAGTGCACCATGTTCTAATTTTAGTTTCATCTTTTTTTGAAGATTTTTTGGATTTTTCGCAAAGGCATTAGCTACCGCAAAAGGATAAATTGGTTTGGTTCTCACTTCCAAAGGTTTCCCTGCATAATCAATCCCACCATTAAAACATTTGATGATATCTAGTAAAAGTGTACTATTGCCTTCAAATACCCCTTTAGTCTTTGGCTGATCACTCATCGAAGCTGGATCACCAGTTAACGCTAAAATTGCTCTAACATCCACATCATTTGCACCTAAAAGGTCTGATTGGAGTCCAATCTTATTTCGATCACGCATGGACATGGTAGCAATAGTCGGTTTTTTAAAAGCAGTCTGTAGTTTTAACGATGCAAACAACGCACTATACTTCATCTTTGCAAGTGGAGAATCCGTTACTGAAAACCCATCTACCTTCTTGTGAAGTCCTAACTCTTTTATCCTCTCAATGATTGGATCAAAAGTTGCAGAGTGTTTTGGTGTGGTTTCAAGTGTTAAAAAAGTATCATTTTTAAGTTTTTCTATAAATTGTTCAAACATTTTGGTATTATATCGAAAAAATTAAGGAATGTGGCATGAAATTATGTGTATTTGATTTTGATTCAACACTTATGGATGGAGAGACAATTGACTTTTTAGCAAGACCATTGGGCTTGGAAGAGAAAGTTGCAGGGATTACTGAAAAAGCAATGCAAGGAGAACTTGATTTTTTTGAAAGTTTAACGACTAGAGTTTCATTACTCAAAGGGTTAGAACAGTCAAAAGTTGATGAAATTTGCCAAAATCTTCCTTATATGCCAGGGGCAAAAGAGACTATTAGCGAACTTAAAAAGTTAGGCTACACCGTAATCGTGTTTAGTGGTGGGTTTAGAAATGCTACCTCTTATGCTAAAGATATCTTAGGATTTGATGCTGATTTTTCAAACATTTTACACCAACGAGAAGGAACTCTTACAGGACTTGTTGGAGGAGATATGATGTTTGACTTTTCAAAAGGAGATATGATAGTTCGTTTACAAAACCTTTTGGGAGTTAATAGGGCTGATACCTTAGTTGTAGGTGATGGAGCAAATGATAGATCAATGTTTGAACATGCCGATACTAGAGTGGCCTTTTGTGCAAAAGACATTTTGAAAAAAGAGGCAAATATTATTATAGATACAAAAGATTTAACAAATATATTGAAGGAACTGTAAATGTATATAGAAGACGCAAAATTTTCACTTTGGTGTGATTTTATAGAGAGAGATTTTTTAAGTGATGGTCTAAACAAACTGATTGATGAAAAGATTGTAAACGGTGCTACAAGCAACCCTTCTATCTTTAAAAATGCTTTTTTAACATCTCCTGCTTATAAAGAAGATATTGAAGCACTCAAAGGTAAAGAGCCAAAAGAGATATATGAGACGCTAGCTATCAAAGATATTCAAACTTCTGCCGATTTACTTAAAGATTTGTACAAAAATGATGATGATGGATTTATCAGCATTGAAGTTGATCCAACACTGTGTGATGATACCAAGGCTACGATTGAAGAGGCAAGAAGACTTCATAAGGCAATTGATCGTGAAAATGTCATGATCAAGATTCCTGCAACGGATGCTGGGTTTGTAGCCATGGAGCAGTTGATCAGTGAAGGAATTCACATCAATGCAACTTTGATATTTTCTCCTGCACAAGCAAAAGGGTGTTTAGATGCATTTGAAAAAGGCTCAAAAGATATATCTGGAGCTTTACCAAAAGCAGTTATCAGCGTTTTTGTAAGTCGGTTTGATAGAAAAATGGATGAAGCATTTTTTGGTAGAAATATCAGAAAAGGACTTTTAGGAATTATAAATGCTACAAAAATTTACCATGATGTACAAAATAGAGGTTTAGAAAATGTAAGAACTCTTTTTGCAAGTACAGGTGTTAAAGGTGATGCATTTGTAGAAGATTATTACATCACAAATCTTCTATTGGCAAATAGTATCAATACCGCACCAATTGATACTATAGCTGCATTTGTAAAAACAGGAATTAAAAAAGCAAAAGAACCCATAACGATTGATATCGTTGATGGCTTTTATGATGTTATAAAAACACAAGAGTTTGACATGGATGCAATCTATGAAGAACTTATGGATGAAGGGCTAGGAGCATTTAAAGATGCTTTTGCAGATATTTTAAAAGCGTTAGATTAACTCTTTGTAGATGTATTTATACTTCTACAAATGGAAGTATAAATATAAAGGACAAAGATGACCGTAGTAGATATTGATAAGTTGGTTGAAGAGCAGATGCAGGCAGGTAAAGTTACAGCACCAGTTCAAGAGCAGATAAATACTCAAGAAAAAAAGCCTGAAATTGGAAGTTATGATGGCGACTTCAAAATGATTAAAAAACTAGAATTTTATCTCGCTGGTCTTGTAAAACATGGTGGTAGTGATCTTCATATCAAAAGCTCTTCTCTCATAAGGGGTAGGATCAATGGTGAAATGATGCCACTATCCAACGAAATATTAACCCATTCAGACGGACTACAACTTGCAAAAGAAGTTTTAAGAGGTAGATTTCAAGAGCTTGTAGATAAAAAAAGTGTTGATTTCAACTACAAACTAGATGAAAAATTTCGCTTTCGTGGAAATATGTTTTTCCAAACAGATGGTGTTTCAGCAGTTTTCAGGGTAATTCCCGTTGATATCCCTAGCATGGAAGATCTCAAACTTCCAAAATCCATTGAAAAATTTTGTCATCTCAAGCGTGGATTAGTACTAGTAACAGGACCTACAGGAAGTGGTAAATCAACAACTCTAGCTTCAATCATTAACCAAATCAATAAAGATCAAAAGAAGCACATTATCACCATTGAAGATCCTGTCGAGTTTGTTTATAAGGATCAAAATTCACTCGTGAACCAAAGAGCCATTGGACAAGATGCTTTAGACTTCTCAACTGCTCTAAGAGCTGCACTTCGTGAAGATCCTGATGTTATACTTGTGGGAGAGATGCGTGATATGGAGACTATTGAAACCGCCATGCATGCTGCTGAAACTGGGCATCTTGTACTTTCAACGCTGCATACTGTTGATGCAAAAGACACTATTAATAGAATCATCGGTATGTTTCCAGGAAATGAACAAAATAAAATCCGTATGTCACTAGCCGCAACCTTACAAGGTGTACTTTCTCAAAGACTTGTTAAAACAACAGATGGGAAAAGAGCAGCAGCAATTGAAATCTTATTTAAAAATGCACGGATCGAGTCACTTATATCTGACTCAAGAGATAGTGAAATCACAGATGCAATCGCTGAGGGAAAAGATATCTATGGCATGCAAACTTTTGATCAAGCACTTCTTGATCTTTATGCAAAAGGTAAGATAACAGAGCAAGAAGCACTTTTAAATGCAAGCAATAGTAGTGATCTTCAAATGAAAATTACAAACTTTAACGGTGAGTCAAGTGGGGCACAAAACCTAAATGACAGCCTCATTGATTTAAAGCTCGAAGAATAAGCAAAATTTTAGATACTTTTTAGCGATACACATCCCAACCTTAAATTCCTTCTTTTGATGGACTTTAAGGTTGGGATGTGTATAATGCCCGTCTTAAAAAAATTAAAAAAAGGAACACTATGCTAGAAGGTATCGTTAGAGATAGTATCGGTAAAAAAGCAACTAAAGCTTTCAGACGAGATGGTTATCTAATCGCCAACATTTACGCCAAAGGATTAGAAAATATCAATGCTGCATTTAAATCAAATGAGTTTATTAAAGCAATGAGAGCAAAAGAGGCACTAATTTTTGATGTAAAAGTTGGAGACAAGACACTTCCCGTAGTGATACAAGAGTATCAAAGAGATCCAGTAACAAATCAACTACTTCATGTTGATTTGAGAGTTGCACAAAAAGGTGAAGTATCAAAATACTTAGTCCCAGTGGCAACTACAGGAACGCCAAAAGGTCTTAAAGATAAAGGTGTTTTGATCATCTCTAAAAAAAGACTTCTTGTAAAATGTAAAGCTGAAGATCTTCCAAATTCATTTACACTAGATGTAACTAATCTTGATGTTGGTGGTTCAATTCTTATCAGAGATCTTGAAGCAATTGCAAATGTTCAACTTATGGACTCAGATAGAGTTTCAATTGTTGGTGTAATTAAAGCTAAATAATATGACACTTATTGTCGGACTGGGTAACCCAACTGACAAATACAAGCACAACCGACACAATATCGGTTTTATGGTTATCGACAAACTTGTTGATGACCATAACGCTACAAATATCACAAAAGCCTCATTTAAAGGCTTTCTCTTCAAATCTAAAAACTTACTACTTTTAAAACCTATGACCTACATGAACCTCTCTGGAGAGAGCGTACAAGCTGTAGACTCATACTATAAACCAGATCACATAATTGTTATCCATGATGAGTTAGATGTCTCATTTGGTCAAATTCGGTTTAAAAATGGTGGAAGTCATGGTGGACATAATGGACTTAGATCTATTGATGCACATGTGGGAGTTGATTATGACAGAATCCGAATGGGTATTTCCCGTCCAGAGCTTAAAAGCGGGGTCACCAAACATGTACTCAGTGACTTTTCAAAAGAGCAACAACCTTGCCTTAAAACAGTTATTGAAAAAGCATGTGACATTGTTCTTGATTTATCCAATTCAGATATCAAAAGTATTCAACAAAAACATGCTTCCAAAAAAAGCTATTGTGAATGAAAAAATACCAAAAGTTTATCGCAAAACTCTACATAAAAAACTTTTTACTCGTTTTTCTCGCATTAGAGTTCTTTTTTATTGGTATGGATCTTTTACAAAATCTCAAACATATCACTAACTCTGCAAATCTACAAATACTATATACTGTCAATCAACTGCTCTATTACATAAATTTTACACTACCTCTGTCACTTGTTTTTGCAATGCTTTTAACAATATTTGGTATTTTAAAATCCAATGAATTAGTTTCTATGTACGCATTGGGGATTTCAAAACATGACTTGATAAAACCTATAATGGTGATAGCTTCAGGACTAACAGTCCTTTTTATAGCACTTAATTTTCTCCCTGATTTTGTTGATGCTTATGAAAAAGCAAAAAACATTAGGAAATATAACAATCCTGAACAGACAACGAAGGAAATATTTTTAAAATCAAATGACACCTATGCTTACATTGGTGAACTCTTACCCGAAGAAAAAGAGGGAAAAGATCTAAAAATTTTTATCACAAAAGAGCATAAATTAGTAGAAGTACTAGAAGCAAAAAATGCTACATTTAAAAACAATCGATGGAATTTAAAAGATGTAACTTCCATAAAAATCCCTGATGTAAATAAAATAAACCAAGATACTAAACTCATTTTTCAAAAGCTTGAAAGCAAAGAAGTGCTTCAGGGCTTTAAACCTAAAATCATTGATACCCTTTTTCAAAGACTTGCAAAACTAACAATTCAAGACTCATTTACTGCCATAAAACTACTTGATAAACAAAATCTCAATAGTAATAAAGTAAGATCCAATCTTTACACAATGCTATTTTTTCCACTCTTTGCTCCTATCGTTATATATGGTCTCTTCTTTCCCCTTCCAGCTCAAAGAAGAGGCTCAAACATAGCATTACTTAGCACACTTTACATCTTTAGTATTTTAAGTATTTGGGGTGTTCTTTTTACATTGGCAAAAATATCTGCAAATGGTTCAGTCTCACCAGAGTTGGGGATAATAGTTCCGATACTTCTACTTATACTCTTGGCATTATTTGTTTCAAGAAAATATAAAGTTAGACATATTTAAATTTTTGATATAATCACATCTATGAAAAAAATAATAATTATACTTATCACACTAACAACCCTTATCCATGCAAAGATGCAAGTTTGCGTCTCCATACTCCCTCAAGCTTTTTTTGTTCAAAAGATTGCTGAAGATTTAGTCGATATCGAAGTATTGGTTAAACCAGGTTCTTCTCCTGCAACTTATGCCCCAAAACCTAGCCAACTTAAACTTATCTCTAACGCATCACTGTATTTTACTATTGGAGTAGCTTTTGAAAAAAATTGGCTTCATCGATTTAGTAGTATTAACGATAAGATGAAATTGATTGATACAACTAAAGAGATAGAAAAAATATCTATGAAAAGTAATCATCAAGAAGAAGGACATGAGGGGCATCATCACGAAGGATTAGATCCGCATGTTTGGCTAGACCCCATGCTTGTTATATCTCAAGTAAATATTATAGCACATGCTTTAGTTAAAGAAGACCCTAAAAACTCAAAGTTTTATCTACAAAATAGAGATAATTTTATAAAAGAGATACATGCGATAGACAAAGAGATAAAAGAGATTTTATTAACTACAACAAACAGAGAATTTATCGTTTTTCATCCCTCTTTCGGCTACTTTGCAAAAAGGTATGCTCTTGAACAAATTTCCATTGAAAAAGAGGGAAAAGAGCCTAGTGTTAAACATATCAAAAAAGTGATAGACTTTGCAAAAGAGCACAATGTAAAAAGAGTTTTTGTAGCTCCACAATTTTCACAAAAAAGCGCAAAACAAATTGCTAAACTGATAGATGGAAAAGTAAAAAGTATCAATCCTCTTGCCCAAAAATGGGATGAAAATATTTTAGATATTGCGAAAAGCTTTGTTAAGTAATAGAGAGTTAGATAAATTAGTCATTTGTAAAAAGTGTGCAACACTTCATAAAAAAATAGTACTTTCAAGGAAAACCAAAGCAATTTGCACCACATGTCACAGTACACTTTATAGAAAACATGAAGACCTCTTAAACAAATCACTAGCTCTAAGTTTAACAACGCTTATCTTCTTCATCACAGCCAATCTTTTCCCTATAGTTACCATTGACTTTGCTGGAAGTATTAATGGTATCACACTCTCTTCCGTATTTTTAACCATGTTCGAAAAACAGTTTTATTTTGCTGGAATGCTCTCTGCATTTGTGATATTTTTACTACCACTTACACTTATAGTAAATTTTGTGATTTTACTTATTTTTATGAAACTAAAGATTAATGAGAGGGCTGTTAAAAAAATGTTAGTTGTCTTATCTGCCCTACTTCCATGGAACATGGTTGAAATATTTTTAATCTCTATTTTAGTAGCTATGGTAAAACTCATCGGATACGCAGAGATAAATTTTGGAATCTCTTTTTGGGCATTGGTGCTGTTTGTATTTATAGATATTTACATGACAAAAAACATTAGCATGATTGCACTTTGGGGAATGAAAGAGAGAGTATATGAACGATGAAAAACTTATAAATTGTCCTTATTGTCAAGCGGTCAATAATGACGCGGGAGATGAAACGATTTGCAGAAGATGTGACTCAACAATATACCATTTTGAGCATATCAGTTTTCAAAAATCACTTGCTTATCTCTTAACCGCTATGATACTTTTTATACCTGCAAACTTATATCCCGTTCTGATAACTGAACAGTTTGGCTCACAGAGTGCAAATACCATCATAGGCGGGGTGATAGTCCTTTGGGAAGAGGGTTCGTATCCCATTGCTCTTATTTTACTCTTTGCCTCTATCTTCGTACCCATTATCAAGTTTATTTTAATACTATATCTACTCATAAGTACAAAATTAAATATATATACAAGTAAGATAGATAAATTAAAATTGTTTCATATTACAGAGATTATAGGACCTTGGTCAATGATAGATGTTTTTGTTGTCTCGATACTCGCAGCACTTGTACAGATGACAAATGTCCAGATCCATCCAGGAATTGGTATCACTGCATTTGCCATGATGGTCTTTTTTACGCTATTATCAGCGTTGGCTTTTGATACAAGATTAATATGGGAGAAGAAAGATGCCTAAACAGATACCTGAAGTAGAAGTTGTAAAGCATAAACGACTCTCAATTTCTATATGGCTTATACCTATCGTTGCACTTCTCATATCATTGTGGCTTGCCTACCAATACTTTGCACAATTAGGACCTGAAATAACAATAGAATTTGAATCAAGTGCAGGTTTAAAAGCAAAACAATCGCAAATTAAATTTCGTGATGTAACCATCGGAACTATAAAAAAGATCTCACTCAAAGATGGGGATAAAGGTGTCATCGTAACTGCTCGAATAAACAAAGATGCCCAACAACTCATAAATGAAAATGCAAAATTTTGGATTGTCAAACCAAAAATTGATAAATCTGGAATATCAGGTCTTGAAACTTTGGTATCTGGCAGTTATATAGAGCTTCACAGCAGTAAAAGTGATACATTAAAAAAGCATTTTATAGGATTGGAAGAGGCATATTTAGATGAAAAAAACATCAAAGGAAAGTACTTCTTTCTTAATGCTCCAAACTCTTATGATATCGAACAAGGCTCATTGGTCTATTGTCGCAATGTAGAAGTTGGCGAAGTCGAACATGTCAACCTTTCTAAAAATGGCGACATGGTGGAATTTGAGATCTTTGTAAAAGATCCTTATAAAAAATTTATAAATGCACAAACACAATTTTTCTATATGAGCAATTTTAAAATCGACCTAAGCAAATCAAGACTGGACATGTCACTTGCCTCCTCTACCCAAATTATTTATGGTGGTATCGCTTTTAGCACACCAAGCAAACAGATACACACCTACTCAATAAATGATAATCACATCTTCCCACTTTTTGCATCCGAGGGAGAAGCAAACACAAAACGCATCGGTTACAACACAAAAGATATCAAAACTTTCCAAATGAGATTTGCTCAAAATCTTGCTAAATTAGAAATTTCTGCACCGGTAAAGTTTGATAATTTTCAAATTGGTCATGTTGTCAACATAGAATCTTCTTTTAACGCACAAAAAGCAGAGATGGTCTCAGAAGTTTTAGTAGATATCGATACTTCTGTATATAACCATGATTTAAACAGCTCTTTAGAAAAAGGTCTTATTGCACAGTTAGCCCAAAGTAATCCTCTGCTTGACAGCCTCTACATTGAACTCATATATGATGAGAATAACTCATATCATGTAGTAAGTGCCAAACCTTATGATATTTTTCCAACAAAAAGCGTAACATTTGAAGATATGGGAGCAAAAATAACAACACTCTTAAACTCTGTAACCGCCATGATAGATGATAGCCAACAACCGATACAAAATATCCTTAAAAATTTAAACAAAACTATAAAAAGTACAAACGCACTTATCTCAGGAAGTGGTTTAAAAAAGCTTCCAAAGCAGATAGAAAAATCACTTAAAGAATTTGAAGCAACGCTCCAAACAACAAGAGAACTCATCAGCAGTAACTCTAAAATGAGCGATGATGTTTCAGAGTCGATGAAAGAGGTTACCAAAGCTTCAATAACACTAGAGCGAGTTTTGCGAAAAATTGACCAAAAACCTAATTCACTAATATTTGGAGATTAACATGAGAGTATTTTATATTTTTTTAACACTTTTAATACTGGGTGGATGCACAGCTTCAAAAAGTTATATCCTTGACAATAAAAATGTACCAATTTCAGATAAAACATTTACTAAAAGTATCGGAGTAAAAACAATCCAACTCCCACAATACCTTTTAGGAAAAGAGATACCATTTTTACAAAACGACAATCAAATCATCTACTTAAAAGATAAAAAATGGGCAACTTATCTAGATGAACACCTAACAAATAGAGTTGTTTCAACGCTACAAAAATCTTTTAATACCCCAAAAGTTTATAAATATCCGCAAAACACTTCTACTAGACCTGATATCATCATACAGATAACGATTAATAAGTTTATCGCGGATGAAAATAGTGTTGTACTTGATGCTACATGGATAAAAGAAAATATAAAAGAGCCTAAGAGCAAACTATTTTCTAAAAAAATATCCCTAAAATCCCAAGAAGATATCATCACCGGTATGAATGAAGCATTTAGTGCTTTAGAAAAAGAGTTGATTGACGATTGTAGTACTATAAATATACTAAAGCCGTAGGGTGGGAAAATCCCACCAAATAGTATTTAAAAGTTGGTTTTACCTAACTTTACGAAGCTATGGTATTTCAATGTAGGTATATGTGTAAGCATTATCTACTGTACCATCAGAATCATAGTCATCACTCTTAGTTTGTATATTTTCATTTGTATCATAGGTATAGGTGTAAGTAGTGTTACTATCCGCTGTGCCATCACCATCCCCATCATAACTTGAAGTCAACTGATTTCCATTTGTATCATAGGTGTAAGTGGAAATTTCATTGGCTGAACCATCACCATCGCTATCATAACTATAAGTCAACTGATTTCCATTTATATCATAGGTGTAAGTAGAAATATTATCGGCTGTGCCATCACCATCGCTATCATGACTTGCAGTCAATATATTTCCATTTGTAGCATAGGTGTAAGTGTGAATATTATCAGCTGTGCCATCACCATCATTATCATAACTTGAAGTTAACCGATTTCCATTTATATCATAAGTATAAGTGGAAATTCTATCGGCTGTGCCATCATCACCATCATCATCAATACGCCCCATTAGCAAATTTCCATTTGTATCATAAGTATTTGTGAAGGTGGTAGTTGAGGCGGTACCATCGCTACCAAAATCCCGACTTGAAGTCAACTCATTTCCATTTGCATCATAGGTGTAAGTAAAAGTATAATTCATTACTTCACCTTCCCGATGTGTAGTCAAATGATTTCCATTTGTATCATAAGTGTAAGTATAAGTATCATTGGCTGAACCATCAGCATTCCGATCAATAACCTCAGTTAGCTTATTTCCATTTGCGTCATAAGTGTAAGTAACAATACTACTACCATCTCGCCGTTCTGTCAATCTATACCCCTTAACACCTATATCCACTTTTACAACAGCAGAATCACTAGTCCCATCATTTACTTTAAATGTAAAACTATCCGCTCCCAAATAATGTTCTTTAGGTGTATATACAAGATTTGGTGCTGTTCCTGTTAATTCTCCATGTGCTGGAGGAGTTACAACTGTATATGTTAATGTATCCTTTTGTGCATCTTCTCCCAACAAAGTAATTGATTTTGTTGTGTCTTCATCCATAGTTACACTTTGAGCTGTTGCTGTTGGTGCTGTGTTTGTAGATGAACCGCCACCACATCCAGTAAAAAGGATTAGTGACAAAGCGATTGAAAGAGTTAAGTTACTGTTTTTCATGAGTTTTTCTCCATTTTTTATGAAATTTACATTTATTGTATCTCTCTCTCTCTCTTTGTTTATTCTTAATTTTTACCAATATAATTATAATAGTTTTATAAATTAAACATATTTAACTAAAAATGAAAAAAATAGACTTGTGAAATTCTTAAATGTTGAAAAATATAATTTTTTATTGTAATATAGAATTTAATTTAATTTTTTAAAAACTAAGGGGAAATAATAATGGGTAATTTTATACACGAAACAAGTTATGTAGACGAAGGCGTTGAATTAGGCGATAACACAAATGTTTGGCATTTTTCACACATACTAAAAGGAACAACAACAGGACAAAGCTGTTCATTTGGACAAA